>JAAZPS010000074.1 GCA_012797095.1 Bacillota bacterium
CATCCGCGTTGCCAGGGAAACGAGAAGGGCCGATTTCCAGGCAAAACGGGACAGCAGTCCCGTAACCTTGTCCGGATGAACCAGGGTGCTGTACAGCCCGAAAGCGGTAATTACCGCCAGCAGACGCACCCCCATGACCGCGCCGTAGCAGAGCGCCTCCAGAGTGATCAAACGTCTGCCGATCACAGGCAGGGCCGGCAGGCAGCAAAGGACGGTGTCACCGCTTTGGGAAAGCAAGGGGTTCACCAGAAGCAGCAAAAATGCCGGCCAGATTCCTACCGCCAGATAGGTGCACCATCCCGCCGCAGCTCCGGAGACAACAGCTGCAAGCAGCCCCGTCAGCAGTATGCTCACCAGATACAGGGGATGGTTCAAAAACAGAGGCAGCAGCAGCAGGGCAGCCAGATAGCTCAACCCAGCCGCCGGGTGAAGACTCTGCAGGAAGGTCCCCCTATCCTTGTAATACAGATGCTCGAACATGGCTGTTCCTTTCCGGACCCGGCCGGCAACCGCACCGGCGGGCCGCCTCAAAAAGGGTTAAACGATCGCTGCTCCCGGAATGATCCTTACAGTTCATCCCACTGCGGCGGCTCCTGGTCGATTTTTTCGCTGTACCACCAGATCACACAATCCCCTTCCCGGATCTCCTGTTCGGCGGCAGATCTCATAACCGTCTCTCCATTTATCTGATACATCCACCCGGACATCCCCTCATTCTTCAGCCCCCCGATGGAGGTGATGAGTTTACCCTGATATGCGGTCTCGTAAGCGATCCCGGCAGCCTCCAGGGTATCAACCACCCTTCCGCCGCTGACAGTAATACCTTCCCTCTTGAAGATGATCCTTCCGCTGCGGCCAACGATGGCGAGGTCTGCCGAAATTCCAACGGGCGGCTCCTCGCGGGTCAGCTCTCCGGGGGAGGCGGCCTCCGGGGAAGAGCTCCCCGGGGAAGGTTTTTCGCCGGGGGAGCTACGGTCGGGCTGTTTCCCGGCTGCAGAAACGGCCGCCGGCTGGGGCTGCTGTTCGGACAATGGTTCGCGGTCCCCCGAAGATGCTGCGGCATTCTTCTCCCCGGGAAGAACGCGGCCCGCTTTTTCACCATCGGGGGCAGGTCGCTCCGGTGACTCGCTGCCGGGCTGCTCTGCTATCCTCTCCCGGGGAGGGCTTTCAGGAGCCTGCTCCTGACTTTGAACCAGTCTTCCCTGCATCGAGTGCCACAACGGAACCGCCAATCCCACCGCAAGCAGCAGCAGCAGCAGCGGTATCAAGTAGACCCGTTTCATCACGATCCCTCCTTAAACGTTGCCGGCAGGGGCGCCTTTTCGGCAGCTAGGTTTGACTGCGGAGCCGCCCGCTCAACCGGCATTTTTTTAATGCGGGGCGGGTGAAGAGATGGCTCGCCCGCCCCCAGGCATCATTGGATTCAATCGCGATCTTTGGAACAACGACCCGCCAGGCGGATCGGTTCAAAAAAATGATCAGCGAAAACTGCTGCTCTTTCTGCAGCCCAAAAGAAGTCCGAGACAGATAAGCATCAACCCGAGGCCGATAAAAAGTTCCCGAGCCCCAGCAGTAGCCGGCAGATCGCCTGTTTCCTGCTGCGGTTCCCGCTCGGCCGGTTCGGGACCCGGATCAGAGCCGGGTCCGGGATCCGCTTCCGTGATGGAAAGATTCTCCAGGTAAAATACTGCCAGCCTTTCGAAAAGATTCCCCAAAAGCAGATCGCCCGCTGCGATCAGCGCCTGAGCTGTGGCTATCTCATCACTGGAATCACCGGGTAGATGGCTGAACGATCCATCCTCCAGCTGATAGGCAACAAGGGCGTGGATAATGCTGCGGTTCCCGTCAGTCCAGGGGGCAGCTGCAGGATCCTCGCCGCAGGCCAGCAGCGCCCGGATCACCACCGCCGCCGACTCGGCATTTTCACCCCAGGAGGAAAAACCGCCACCCGGAAGTTGCAGATCACGCAGACAGGCCAGCGCTGCCGCGATCACCTCATCGATGCCGGGCAGATCGCGGTGAGCGGCCAGGACGATGAGCGCTGTGGCAGTCATATCGGGATCGCTCAAATCGCCGAAGAGGGTAAATCCACCATCGGATTTCTGCTGATCGACCAGAAAGGCGATCGCTCCGACAGGATCATATGACGCCCCCGCTGTATCCAGGGCGATGACGGACCAGAAATGCTGATTGAGCCAGCCCTCCCCGAAACTCCCGTCAGCATTCTGTCTGGCGGCCAGCTCGGCAATCAGGTTCCTGCCGCCGCTATGGGCAGGATCCTCACCGACAGCGATCATTCCCAGGATGGCGGAAGCATAACCGGTCACCGGAGCCTCGTCGTCGAGTTGATCGATCTCCCAGTCAGGCAGCTGCCAGGGAGCCTTCCCCAGATCAACACCGGCACCCCACAGCGCGAGCACCTCCTCCCAACCGGGTACACTGCAGCAATCCCGGTAGTAGTCCACGATAGCATCGAGCGTCACCTGCAGATCAACAGGCTCCAGGGGAATCTGTTCATCCAGCTCGGTCCACTTCGGTGCCGCCGTTCCAAAAGTGGAGCTGTAGTACCAGATCACGGTATCCCCTTCCACCACCTCGCAGCTGTCCGCTCCTTTACCCGGGGAAAGATCATTCAAGGTGTACATCCATCCGGCCGTACCCTCCGCTATTTTTCCATCGATGGAATTGACAAGATACCCGAAACTGTATTCGATGCCCCCGTATGCAAGAGCAGTCGCCTCCAGAGCGCCCAGTGCCGTGGCACCCCACCTGTTGCCCTCCTCGACGGCGACGCTGCGTGAACCGAAGAGCAGCTCTCCCTCTGGCCCGACAACCGCTACCTGCACGGTCAAAGCTTCTGCAGCCAGCACCGGCAGGGACAATGAAAACACCAACACCAACACAACTAGAAGTGTCCAGATTTTATGACAATTCAATATTAAATCCTCCTTTTAACCATTGGTTACCTTTACAGCGAGCAGATTACCCCATCAAAAAACCCCGTCCTACGTAGGAACGGGGCGAGGGCTGCCGGAGCAGAACCGCTTGATCAAAAAGACCACCTCCCCATCTCGCGTAGAGCAGTGTGACCTCGGGGAAAGATAGCAGGTCTCCTGGCTTGGGTTCCTTTCGGCTCTGCGCCTTCCCATCATCGCATGACAGTGGCATCTTGCAGACCGATTCCCCTCACAGTGGCGGGACCGCGCCGGATTTCCACCGGCTTCCCTGTACTATTTCCCAAAGATATTCAGTTGTTACTTCGTTATTTATAATTCGACAAAAGATCGCCGGCTCCTGCTTCTTCGATCCTTTTGCAGCTTTTTTGCAGAACAGGAGATCAGCCCCGCAGCTAGAGCACACTTTTAGCCGGAAATACGGTAGGTTTGCCCCTCCCGGGCCAGCTCGGCCGCGGCAAAATATTCGCGGGCCTCCTCCAGGGAGGCGTCCGGACTGCGCTCGGGATGAAAATGGGTCAAAAGAAGCCTGTTCACCCCGGCACGGGAGGCGAGACGGGCAGCATCGGCAGCCGTGAGATGGTTCACCGGTGAGCGGCGGGTATCCTTCTCCAGAAAGCTGGCTTCAGTGAGTAAAATATCAGCACCGGCTGCAAAATTGACCAGTCCATCGAAATATTCGGTGTCCACAGCGTATACCAGAACCCCTTTTTCAGTCTCGATACGCATAGCCAGGCAGGGCACGGAGTGTATTGTTTCGATAAATGAAAAGTTGAACGGCCCCACTGTTAGTTTCTCACCGCCACTTAGCGGCACCGCCTTGAAAAGCCCTTTGTAAAGCAACCGCTCAAACTCGGCGGCGGGTTTAGGGAGGGCATAAAGTGGCAGCGGATGGGGGCGTAGATCCCGGCTGCGAGCATAATCGAGGGCATAGCGCAACACCATCAGATCGGCGATATGATCAAAATGCAGGTGTGAAAGAAGCACCGCCTCCAGTGCCCATGGTTTCAGATGCTCCTGCAGCCGGCTCAAAACTCCATTGCCGCAGTCAAGTAATACCGGGCACCCCTCTTCTTCCAGAAGGTATCCCGAGCAGGCGCCTCCTGCTGCCGGATAGGGTCCATAACGACCAAGTACGGTTAGTTTCATCTCAGATAGACCTCCTTGTTGAATAACATGATCTCAGACCTGGTCACCTTTATATTTTACCGGAAAACCAACTTTTTTGCTGAACAATTTGGGGGACTGGCGCCAGTCCCCTCTGTCATCCTTCCCGCCCACCCCGGCCTGCATCCGGCAGGATCGTTTTAATCCGTTCCATGAGCGGTGGGTGAGTGTACAGCAGCGCCTTCAACAGCGGATGCGGCTCAACAACCGCGAGATTCGCCCGGGCCAGTTTCTGATAAAGCGAAACCAGGGGCGCCGGCTCACCGGTCAGTTCAATTGCAAAGCGGTCCGCCTCCCGCTCGCGGAACCGGGAGAGCGCATTTGCTGCCGGTGCCGCTGCCATGGAGAGGAGCACAAGAAAAAGCAGGGCCAGCGGCAGGGCCCTGAAGTTTCCTTGCAGCCCCATCTTCTGCAGCAGCAGCTGCAGGGCATAGAGCGCGGCAAAGGAGCCGGCAGCGCTGAGCAGCAGCCCTTTCCAGAGGTGGCCGCGGCGCCAGTGGCCCATCTCGTGGGCGATCACTGCCAGCACCTCTTCGGAGGTGAAATCATTCAGCAGGGTATCGTAGAGCACGATCCGCCTGGTCCGGCCCAGACCGCTGAAATAAGCATTGGCCTTGCGGGTGCGGCGCCCGGCGTCGGCCACAAGGACCCGCTCCACCCTGATCCCCGCCTTCCCGGAGAGCTTGACGATCTCCTCCTGCAGCCCCTCATCGGCCAATTCCGTAAAGCGGTAGAAAAGGGGATCGATCAGCAGCGGGTAGAGGTAGCTGCTCAGAAAAAGAAAGAGGGCGAAGGCGGTCCCGGCGAGAAACCACCATTGCACCGGGCGCCAGGTGAACAGCAGATAGAGGCCGCCCAGGGCCACTGCGGAGATAAACAGGCCGATGAAAGAGCTTTTTCCGTAATCGGCAAACCAGCCGGCAGCCGTCTGAACGGAGAGGCCGAAGCGGTGCTCGATGGTATGACCGCGATACAGGTCGAGGGGCAGGCTTAGCAGCCGCCCGGCGATCAAAAAAAGCAGGATCCAGCCAGCGGCTGCCGGCAGGGAAGGCTGCGGCGCATCCTTAAAATAGCGCAGCGCAATAAAGCCGACGGCGATCAGAAACGTCAGGGAAAGGACCTGCCGGAGCAGCGAGACTGTCAGCCCGGCCCTCTGGTAAGCAGCTGCCCGGAGAAGAAAGGACTGCTCAAAATAGCGTCCAACCGTATCCCCCACCGGCGCCGGGGCGAAGATACCGGCAAAAAACAGAACCAGGTAAAGCAGGGCGGCCGCCCCCAAACCGATCCATACCGCCGCAACTGTCATCGTCTTCTTTCCCCTCAAGTCTTTGTTCTCCCCCTGCCGGGAATCGCCGCAAGCCGGCCCCGTTCAGGATCACCGGAGCAAAGACGCCCACGGAAAACCGCCTGATTGTTCAACGCTCCAGGATCAGCAAGATGCCGGAGGCTACTGCGAGGATGGAAAGAACGGCCTCCCGATGAGGGATGGTTATGGTTAAATAGGGCAAAAGGCCCCCGGCAATCAACCAGACCCCCAGAAGTATTCTGCCCAATCTGTTGCGCTTCATCTTTTTCCCTCCACTCCTTTAACGGCTGCGGCAGCTTCATCATCGCCTTCTCCCGGGATCTTCGTGAAGCAGGCGGTCAGGCTGCGGTGGTCCCCCACGGTAAAGGTATATTTTGCCGATTCATCGAGCGGAAGATCATCTTCCATCCAGCAGTCGAAGGCATATCCTTCCGCCGGGACAGCAGTCAGGACCGCTCCGGAACCATATCTGTACAGGCCGGCCCCTGCCGCACTGCCGCCCTCTTCGGGGCTGATCGAAACGGCAACCTCGTACTCGACCGGTTCGAAGTTGGCTGTCAGGGTGCGATCGGCGGTCAGCTGAATGGAAAGATCGGGCGCGTTCCCGATAACCCGGCCGTTTTCGGTCCAGCTGACAAAAGCGTAATGCTGCTCCGGAACGGCACGGACCTTGAATGCAGCAGCGTAGGGATAGCTGCCCGCCCCGGTAACCTTGCCGCCATCTGGCGGAGCAACCCGGCATTGCAGCACAAAGCAGTTCCGGTAACCGGGCAGGGCCTGCGCCGTGACCAGGGGCACCGCTTTTGTCCTCGCCCAGATCCCCGGCAGATCGCTCATCTTCAGATATCCGGTGGTAAAAGCACCGATCTCCACGGTGATGCAGGGTATTTTCAGATCATGGACCACCCAGGCGGTCAGATGAGCCCCGGCATTCCAGTTGACGCTTGCGGGATTGTAATTTCCATAACCGGAATAATCGGAAAGGGCCTGGACGATCTTCCGATCGCGGGACATGATCGTGCTGCTGCTCCGGTCCTGAAAATAATACCAGAAGAAGATATTTCCCGAAGAGTGGAAGGTGAGAACAGCATCAAAATTGCCCTGCCGGATCAGGCTGGCGATAGCTCTGCTCTCCGGTTCGGTCTCCGGAGAGGTGCCGGGATAATTTTCAAACCACGGCTTTTGCGGGGTTCCCCCGACATTGTCTTTATATCTGGCCCACCCCCCGGAGCCCGCCTGGTGCTGCCGGTTGAGATCGACGCCGTTCAGATTTGCCTTCCACCGGGTAAAGTTATCACTGCGATCCGGTTTCATCGCCAGCAGCCGGGCATGCTTCTCCTCGGGGAAGGCCGATAGCCCGAACTGGGCCAGGGTGACCCCGTCCGGATTCTGCATGGGCACAAACAGCAGGGTGTACTGATCGAGAACCCCCCTGACCGGGTAACCGTCCAGGGAGCTGCCGCTGCGGTCTGCCGCCGCATAGGTTTGGATCATTTTTACCAGCAGGGCACTGGTGAGCCATTCCCGGGCATGACAGGCTCCCACGATCAGGATCCGCCGCGCCCCCCGGCCCAACGAGACGGACCAGAGGTTGCGCCCTTCAACAGAATTGCCGATGCTGCTCAAGGTGATCAGATCGGGATAGCTGTTTTTGAGCGCGTGCAGCTCGGCGGTTAGACTATCATAGGTGTAAATTGTCGAACCAGGCAGCGGATAGACCGTGGGCAGCTTCGAAACAGCAGGCAGCGTGGTTGGTAACTTTTTAACAGGGTGCACCTTTGCTTTCTTTTCCTCCGCTGCA
>JAAZPS010000075.1 GCA_012797095.1 Bacillota bacterium
CAGGTCAAAGGAATCTTCGTCCAATTCCCTGGTCTCGTACCGGGAGACGGCCGGATAGTACTCTTCAAGGGCGCTGCGGTAATCTGCCTCCTGCCTTTCGGCGATCACCGGAGCGGTGATCAGATCCACCCCTGCCAGCAGGGCGGCGGCGACTGCGGAGACTGCAACGAGGGTCAAGACCAAACGGATGATCTCACGCAACCTGCTTCACCTCCCCGAACTTCCTGGGAATGGTGAACTTGTCAAGCAGCGGGGTCAGCGCATTCATCGTCAGGATGGCAAAGGTGACCCCTTCGGGATAGCTCCCGAAAAGGCGGATCAGCATGGTGATAAGACCGCAGCCGATCCCGAAGATCAGTTTTCCCCAGGGAGTCACCGGGGAGGTGACCATATCGGTAGCCATGAAAAGTGCACCTAAAAGCACCCCGCCGGCGAGAAGATGAAATAGTCCGGTGGTAACGCTGTTGCTGTAGAAACCGCCGCCGAACAGAGTACCCATGAGCCAGACGGTGGCAATAAAACCGCCCGGGATCCGCCAGTCGATATGTCCTTTGTAGAGCAGCCAGAATCCCCCCAGCAGCAGAGCCAGGGCCGAGGTTTCACCGAGACAGCCGCCGACATCGCCGATGAGCAGCTGGCTCAGCGCGGTATCGAGCGCCTCGGCCTCGCCGGCCAGCGGGGTGGCGGCAGTAACAGCGGAGATATCGGCCATGAAATGGAACGGTTTTGGCACCGGCCAGATCGGACCGACCAGGTGGGAACCCCAGGAGGTCAACAGAACCGCCCGGCCGACCAGCGCCGGATTGAAGATATTGTTTCCGATTCCGCCGAACACCTGCTTGCCGATTATGATCGCCACCACCGCTCCAACGGCCGGAATCCACCAGGAGATATCGGGCGGCAGGGTCATGGCCAGTAGAAGACCGGTCACCGCGGCACTGCCGTCACCGAACAGGTTCAACCGGCGCAGCCAGAGCGCTTCGGCCAGCATGGCGGCAAATACGGCCACGCTCATGGTGATCAGCGCCCGATAGCCGAACAGAAAGATCGCCACGGCTGCCACGGGGCCGAGGGCAATCAATACATCGATCATCACACTCTGGACCGATTGGATTGTCCGGAGATGAGGTGAAGATGAGATTATCAGTTTGTTGTTCATAAGATCACTCCCCTTCTGCAGGCGCTGGGCTAGCTTTTACGCCGGGCCAGCACCTCCGCCTTGGCAATCCTGATCCACTGGGTCAGCGGTATCCGGGCCGGGCAGATATAGGCGCAGCAGCCGCATTCAATACAATCGGCGGCATGGAGCTTCTCTGCCTGGTCATATTTTTTGTACTCCGCCGCCCGGGCAATAAAGGTGGGCACCAGATTGATCGGGCAAACCTCAACGCAGCGGGCGCAGCGTATACAGGTGCCGCTCTCGTAAAGCTCCACCTCTTCGGCAGTGAGGGCAACTATGCCCGAGGTTCCTTTGATCACCGGCAGATCGGTTGTCGGCTGGGCCAGCCCCATCATCGGCCCGCCGATAACCAGCTTGCGGGTCTCATCCTTCAGGCCGCCGCACAGCTCAAGGAGATCGCTGACCAGCGTCCCCAGCCGCACCAGCAGATTGGCCGGCCGCCTGATCCCCTCGCCGGTAACGGTAATGACCCGCTCGATCAGCGGCCGGCCTTTTAACAGGGTAGCGGCCACTGCTGCTGCGGTGCCCGTGTTGTAGTTGACCACACCCACATCAAGGGGCAATCCGCCGGAGGGAACCCGGCGCTGCGTGGTCACCTCGATCAACATCTTCTCGGCACCCTGGGGGTATTTCGTCCTGAGGGAAACAACGGCGATCTCGGATCTTTTTCCAACAGCCTGCTTCATCACCCTGACAGCATCGGGCTTGTTGTCCTCGATTCCGATGATTCCCTTCCCCGCCCCCAGAGCCCTCATCATTATCTCCAGGCCGCAGACGATCTCCTCCGGCCTCTCCAGCATGAGGCGGTGATCCGCGGTCAGATAGGGTTCACACTCCGCACCGTTGATGATCACCGTATCGATGATCTTCCCTTCCGGCGGCGACAGCTTCACATGTGCCGGAAAGGTGGCGCCGCCCATCCCGACGATACCCGCCTCGCGGATCAAATTCCGGAGCTGCTCCGGCGAGCACTGCTCCAGATTTTCCACAGGCCTGATCGATTCATCCCATTCGTCCCGCCCGTCACTCTCGATGGTGATCGCCTCCACCTTGCGGCCGAGGCAGTGGTTGTAGGGACCGACGGCGGTGACCTCGCCGGAGATGCCGGCATGGACCGGCGCAGAAACAAAGCTTTCGCTCTGACCGATCTTCTGGCCGGTCTTGACCCGGTCGCCTACCTTGACCAGCGGTTCGCAGGGAGCGCCGATATGCTGCTGAAGCGGAACAACGATTTTTTCAGGAATTGGAGCAGCGGTGATCGCCAGGGAAGATGTCAGCTCTTTACGATATTCCGGGTGAACG
>JAAZPS010000076.1 GCA_012797095.1 Bacillota bacterium
CCCCCTGTCATTCTGAGCGCAGCGAAGAATCTCAGCAGGAAGTCACTGATAAGAGGACGTAAGTGATAAAAAAATTGATCCGCGCACCAAATTGAATCTATACTGGCGCGATCTATAAGTGATCTACCCGAGCAGAGATCCTTCGGGCTCCGCCCTCAGGATGACCTGAAGAGGGATTGAAAGAGGGGGGAGGGCTGGGGTGGGGGTGATCCCTCCCTCTGTCATTCTGAGCGCAGCGAAGAATCTCAGCAGGAAGTCACTGATAAGAGGACGTAAGTGATAAAAAATTGATCCGCGCACCAAATTGAATCTATACTGACGCGATCTATAAGTGATCTGCTTGAGCAGAGATCCTTCAGGCTGCGCCCTCAGGATGACCCGAAGAGGGATTGGAAGAGGGGGGAGGGCTGGGGTGAAAGCAATTCAAGGGACGGTTGGGCTAAGCTCCAGGTAGGGGCGCCCTCCCCCCTGTCATTTTAGAGCGCAGCGAAGAATCTCAGCGCTTGTCTCCATGAGCTGTGAAAGGGAGAACAAGACCGAAAAACCACAATACTGATTCAATTTCAGGAAAAAGGCATTGACGGCAGCGGTTGCCGGGTTTAATCTAAAGAGAAAGACCGTAACAGAGCATGGGGGGATCGTCATGGAAAAAGATCAGATTGTCGAGAAGAAAAAAGAGGACAGCTTTGGCGCAGCGGAACGCCGGGTTCGCGAATCGGTGGAACGGCTGCAGCTTCCTTCAGTTGTTTACGAATTCCTGAAAAAACCGCAGCGCTTCATGGAGGCCTCGATTCCGGTACAGATGGACCACGGCGGGGTCGAACTCTTCAGCGGCTACCGGGCCCAGCATAACAATGTCCTCGGTCCGTTCAAGGGTGGAATCCGTTTCCATCCCGGGGTCACCGCGGCAAGCGTGAAAGCGCTTTCCCTGCTGATGACCCTGAAATGCGCCCTCATCGGGGTGCCCTTCGGGGGAGGCAAGGGCGGGGTGGCTTGCAACTCCCTGGAGATGTCGGCAGCGGAGAAGGAGCGGGTCAGCCGCGGCTATATCCGTGCCTTTGTCGATCTGATCGGCCCGGAGATCGATATCCCCGCACCCGACCTTTTCACCGATGCCCGGGTGATGGGCTGGATGGTTGACGAGTACTGCGCCCTGACCGGCAGATATACCCCCGGCGTGCTGACGGGCAAACCGGTCGAGGTGGGGGGGAGCGTCGGCCGCAAGGAGGCCACCTCCCGTGGCTGCGTCTACGTCGCCCGCGAGGCGGCCAAGATCTGCGGTATCACGCTCAAGGATGCCACCGTTGTGGTGCAGGGCTGTGGCAATGTCGGCGGCCAGGCTGCACAATTCTTCAGCGAACTGGGCTGCAAGGTTATCTCCGTCTGCGATATCAGCGGCGGCCTCTACCGCGCCGAGGGGATCGCTATCCCCGATCTGCTCGATCACGTCAAGGAGACGGGGCTGATCGAAGGTTTTGCCGGGGGCGAGAAGATCGCCGGCGAGGAGCTGCTGACCATGGACTGCGATATCCTTGTTCCCGCGGCCATGGAAAACCAGCTCACCGCGGCAAACGCTCCCGAGATCAAGGCTCGCTTGATCGTCGAGGCGGCCAATGGGCCGACCACTCCCGAGGCGGAGCAGATCCTGAGCGAGAGGGGGATCTTCCTGGTCCCCGATGTGCTGGCAAACAGCGGCGGCGTAACGGTCTCCTACTTCGAATGGGTCCAGAATAATCAGGGCCTCTACTGGGATCTGGAGACGGTCAACCAGCGCCTAGAGAAGATGATGGTAGAGGCTTTCCATACCGTCTACCGCTTCGGTCGGGAAAGATCTGCCGGCGGCACTCTGCGGGAAGCGGCCTACGGCTACGCTGTGCAGCGCCTCGCGGAAGCGATGCGCCTGCGGGGCTGGTACTGAGCCAGCCTTTTACCGGGATCCGTGATTTACAGGGGTACAGACGATCTTGCATCGCTGTACCCCTTGAAATTTTTTGGCCCGGTTAACACCTTTGTGCTAAGATTAAAAGGCAGGCGGTAACGTAGCTCGAGCCGCAGCAATGAACATACCTTGCCGGAGGGATCAAGTGATGCATTATCGCAAATTGGGAAAGACAGGCCTGCAGGTGTCGGAGATCGGTTTTGGCGGGATCCCGCTACAGCGGGTCAGCCCCGCTGAAGCGGTGGAGGTGGTTCGGGAGGCACTCGCCCAGGGGATCAATTTTTTCGATTCCGCACGGGGCTACACCGACAGCGAGGCGAAGATCGGCCGGGCGCTGCAGGGACACCCCCGCAACGAGGTGATCCTGGCGACCAAATCCGGGGTGCTCGGGAAAGAAGAGATGCTCCGGGATATCGAGATCAGCCTGCACAACTTCGGAACCGACTATCTCGATCTGTACCAGCTGCACAACCTGCGTGACCCGGAAAATGTGGCCCGGATCTTTGCTCCCGGAGGCGCCCTGGAAGGGCTCCGGCAGGCTCGCCAGGAAGGGAAGATCCGTTTTATCGGGATCACTGGTCATCTCCCCGCGCTGCTGCTGGATCTGCTCAAAAAGGAAGATTTCGACACGGTGCAATTTCCATTCAACACCGTGGAGCAGGATGCCCTCCCGGAGCTGCTGCCCTACGCCCTGAAGCATGATATTGGGACCATCGTGATGAAGCCGCTGGCCGGCGGGGCCCTCGGCCGCCCTGCAGCCGCCCTGAAATATATTCTGCGCCATGATCTTTCCAGCGCCATCCCGGGGATGAAAAGTGTCGCCGAGGTCAGGGAAAATGCCGCCGCCTCCGGCGCCGTGCTCGGCCAGTCCGAGGAAGACGAGCTGCACCGGGAAAAAGAGCAGCTCGGCGTCAGTTTCTGCCGCCGCTGCGACTACTGCCAGCCCTGCCCGCAGGGGATCGATATCCCCTCCCTGATGACCCTGCAGCGCTATTCCGAGCGCTACGATCTGCACGAATGGGCCCTGAAGCGTTACCGGCTGCAGCAGGCCGGGCCGGGCGACTGCCTCGAGTGCGGCGAATGCGAGGAAAAGTGTCCCTACAACCTGCCGATCCGCGAGCTGTTGAAAGCCTGCCGGCA
>JAAZPS010000008.1 GCA_012797095.1 Bacillota bacterium
ACCTTCAGGGCCAGGCGGTAGAGATCGTGGTTCGGGTCTTCCGGGCTGAAATTGGCCCCATCCTGGATCCGGAAGACCAGATTGGGGAAGATGGGGCTCTCGCCCTGTCCCAGTCCACGGTAAAAAGCCTCGAGAATGGCCCTGGTAACGGCGCGCCCCTCCGCCGTGGTATCGGTCCCCAGATTGAGGGATGAAAAAGGCACCTGGGCCCCCGCCCGGGAATGCATGCTGTTCAGATTGTAGACCAGCCCCTCCATGGCCTGGTAGATCTCATCCTCGCCGGGCTGCTCCTTCAGCGAGCGGATCACCTCGCCCAGGTGGCGGTCAAAATGGGGGAAGCTCTGCCCCCCGAACATATCATTCTGGTTGCTCTGCAAAATGATCGCCGCCAGCGCCGCTGCCGAGGAGATCCGCTTGGGTGGACGGATATAGCCGTAGCCCGTATCGAACCCCTCGCGCAGAAGCCGGGCCAGATCGATCTGGAGACAGTTTACCGTCTTGCTGTAGTAATCGAGATCATGAATATGGAGATAGCCCTCGATATGTGCCGAGGCAAAATCATCGGGCAAAAGATTGCTCAGATAGTATTTCTTGCTTGCAGCCATGGCGATCTGCAGCATCTTCGCCGCCGGTGAATTGCTGATATTGGCGTTTTCGCGATTCGTCTCCACAAGAATCTCCTTGACCACATCCATCAGTTCCGATTTCGCCTCGCGGATCCGGGTGCGCCGGTAACGGTAAAGGATATAGGCCTTGGCTGTACGGGCATGTCCATTCTCGATGAGCACCTTCTCCACGGCATCCTGAACCTCTTCCACTGTCGGTACAATTCCCGCATAACCTGTTGCGCGCAGGTGACGGATCACCTGCCAGGTCAGATTCTCCGCGATCTCACGGTTGCTCCCTCCAACCGCCTGGACCGCCTTGAAGATAGCGTCGGTTATCTTGACCGGTTCGAATTGCACCACCCTGCCGTCCCGCTTCCGGATCTCTTTGAACGGGGTCTCCCCCGGAATCCGGTCATCCTGTGAAGCAGCTGCTTCCGCCATCACTCTTCCTCCTTTGTTCCGGCTCCGGGTACAACATCCGCCCTCTTCTGCCGGAGCATCTTCTCCAGTTCTCTCTTGAAAGTTTCAATATCCGGGAATTGACGGTAGACCGAAGCAAAGCGAACATAGGCAACCTCATCGATCCGCCGCAACCTTTCAAGGACAAATTCACCGATATCGCCGGCCGGGATCTCTCTGACATAGCTGCTGCGCAGCTCCTGCTCCAGACTTTCCACCAGCTCCTGCCAGATCGCCAGGGAAATATCGCGCTTCTGTCCGGCCCGGAGCAACCCTTGAAGCACCTTGTTGCCGTCAAAAAGTTCCCGCCGCCCGTCCCGCTTGATCACCACCAGCGGCTCCTCCTCGATCTTCTCCATCGTGGTGAATCGATTCAGACAGCCGTAACATTCCCGCCGGCGCCTGATCGCCGCGCCCTCCTGAGTGGCCCGGGAATCCAGAACCCGGCTATCCTGAGTCCCACAATAAGGACACTTCATCGCCCGCCACCCCACATATTGTGTTTGAAACATTATACACCACAACATCTGGCAATGTAAAGCGAGGAAATTTCGGGAAACCGAAATTTCCTCGTCCTGAGCGAAGCCGAAGGACCCCGTCCTGAGCGAAGCCGAAGGACCCCGTCCTGAGCGAAGCCGAAAGACCCCGTCCCGCGAAGCCGAAGGACCCCATCCTGAGCGAAGCCGAAAGACCCCGTCCCGCGAAGCCGAAGGACCCCGTCCTGAGCAAAGCCGAAGGACCTCGTCCCGCGAAGCCGAAGGACCCCGTCCCACGCATCTGAAAGCCCCTGCCCACGCAGCCCCGGGGTCAGGCTTGAATTGTTGAATTGTTCGGGCCAATCTGTTCAGCTGCCAGATAAAAGACTGAC
>JAAZPS010000077.1 GCA_012797095.1 Bacillota bacterium
CCGTAGCCGTGGACGAACATATTGCAAACTTTCCAGGTAAAGCCTGAGATTATCTTTCACCGCCCCGCTCGCCGCCAAAGCATGGAGCAGCAGCAGCGCCTCCGGGCAGAGCGGATCAAGCCGGTTCACCAGCACGGAGGGACGAATATTCCGCCCGGCCTCCTCCAGCTCCCGCAGCAAGGGCGGGACCGTTTCGCAGCCCTGCAGCACCGCCGCCGCCCGCCGCCGCGACAGGCCCAGCCGGCGGATCACCGCCAGCCGGTCATGCGGCACCATCTTCAGAAGCAGCCCGCTCAGGTAGACCAGCTCTTCTTCGGGCCGGCGGCTCCATTCCCGCTGCCTGGCCCCGGCAAGGGCTTCAGCAATGCGGTTCAGACGCTGCCAGAGCAGCTCATCCGGGGCGAGCCGGGGGTAGATCACGCCGAGTGCACCCAGCTGGTGCAATCTCATCAGAACGGCCGGCGGATCTTCCTCTGCATAGATCAGGCTGATCTCCTGGGCCAGCCGGCTGCGGCTCACTTTTTCCAGAAGCCGGCTCTGCAGGGCTTTCCCGATGAGCCCGGCGGTCTTCTCTTCAATGTGGAAGCCGAAACGCTGCTCGAAGCGGACTGCCCGCAGCAGCCGCAGGGGATCATCGACAAAGCTGAGCTGGTACAGGGTGCGGATAACCCCGTCGTGCAGATCCTTGCGGCCGCCAAAAAAATCAAACAGCTCCCCGTACGAGCTGGGCAGAAGAGAACAGGCCAGCGTATTGATCGTAAAATCGCGCCGGTAGAGATCATTTTTCAGACTGTTGATCTCGTGGACCTGCGGCAGCGCTGCCGGAGCGGCGTAGATCTCCCGGCGGGCGGTGGCAAAATCAAGGCGGAGCCCGTCCCCCATGAATATCGTGGCGGTACCGAAGCGCTCGAAGATCTTCAGCTCCCCGCCGAGATAACGTTTCATCCCGGTGGCAAAACTGACGGCGTCGGGGATGACCACAAAGTCAAGATCGCGAGCCGGCTCTCGCCCGAGAAGCAGATCGCGAACCGTCCCCCCGACCAAGTAGACAGCCGCCTCCATCAGGGCGGCCCGCTGCCCGATCAGCATTAGCAGGCTTTGCCAGCGGGCCGGAAGGGTCTTGATCAGCCCAGCCGCACTCTCCAGCTCCACCGGCGGCGGGCTGATCAGTAAACTGCCCCGGGGAATTTTCTCCGGCACCCGCCGATCGAGGCGGTAGGAATAGTGCAGCAGGTCAACAGGAGAAACCAGCCCCACCGGCTCATCCTCACCGTTGAGCAGAACGATCCGCTCCGCTCCCTTTTCGACGAAAAGTCGGCGCAGGGCGGTGGGGGAGATATCGTCGGCAGCGGTTACCGCGGGCTTCATCAATCCGCGCACCGGGGCTTCAGCTAGACCGCTGCGCAGGGCTCTCTGCAGCTCCCGCCGGGTGATCATCCCGGCGACCCGGCCTTCCCTGAGGACCGGCCCGCCGTCAAAACCTTTTTCAGCAAAATACTCGTCCGCCCGGGCGACAGTCTCGGCAGTATCAACCGAGGCCACAGGAACCGAGGCGATCTGCCGCAGCGCCACCGGAGGAGGCAGGTACCTTTCCAGCAGCTCCAGCAGCTGCTCCCTGACAGCGAAGAGCCCGGTACCTTCCAGCAGCCCGCCCGCCTCACGGCGGCCCCCGGTCAGCCCCAGGGGAGCAAGAAGCAGCTCCAGATCGAGCTCATCTGCAACGGTGCGGGCGGTCAAAAAGACCGCATCGGCAAGCTCGTGCAGGATCACCGCCAGATCGATCTCCTCGCTCTCCTGCAGCCGCCGCACCAGGAACGACGCCCCCCGGAGATGATCGCCCGCGGGGATCACCGTGATCAGAACGCGCCGCCCGGCGATCTCGTAGAGTTTGCTCTCGCGGAAAAGTCTCTCCAACAGCCCTTTCTGCGATTCCGTCAGAGGAGCACGCAGATATTCCTGAAGCTGCAGCGAGTCGATCCCCTGTTCCCAGAGAAAGGCGGCGGCAGCGGCATCGCGCGGGGTCGCTGCCGCGCTGCCCAGCGAAGCGGTGCTGCGGTAGATCCCCAGAAGATAAAGCAGCCCCTCCACCTCGTTCAGCGGAATACTGCGCCGGCGGATCTTTTCAACCAGAAGGGTGACCGCCGCGCCGACCTGCTCGATGCAGTCCTCATCGCCCTCGATATCATCGGCAGCGGGGGGATGATGATCGTAGATATGAACCGCCGCAGCCTGCTCCAGCAGAAGATGGTACGGCTTCAGCAGGCTCCGGCGCCGGGTATTGACCAGAACAACAGTCTCCGCTGTGGGCGGAGGGTCTGTCCCGGTTAAAGTCGTGAGCGAAAGCCGCTCCCGGTGCCGTTCCCAGAACAGCGCTGCATCGCGCGACAGCCGCTCCGGAAAAAAAATAGCGCTTCCCGGATAGAGCTTTGCCGCCGCTGCCAGC
>JAAZPS010000078.1 GCA_012797095.1 Bacillota bacterium
GGCCGGGATCCGGCTGCATCTGGATGACCGCGAGGGTTATTCGCCGGGCTGGAAGTTCAACGAGTGGGAGATGAAGGGGGTGCCGCTGCGCCTGGAGCTGGGGCCGCGGGACCTGGAAGCGGAGCAGGTTGTTGTGGTGCGCCGGGACAGCGGGGTCAAGGAGCCGCTGCCGTGGACGGAGCTGCCGCGGCGGCTGCCGCAGCTGCTGGAACAGCTTCAGGAAGATCTTTACCGGAGGGCCCTGCAGTACCGTCAGGAGCAAACCCGCAGCGGCGATGACTACGCGGAATTTCTTCAAGTGATGGAACAGGAACGGGGTTTCTTTGTCGCTTCGTGGTGCGGCCGGGAGCAGTGCGAGCTCAAGGCGAAAGAAGAGAGTAAAGCGACCATTCGCTGCATTCCTTTCGGGGGGCAGCCTGAGCACGACCGCTGCCTGATCTGCGGTGAGAAGGCGACCGAGCTGATCTATCTGGCCAGAGCGTACTAGGAGGCGAGGGAATCATCATGAGTGTACCGACAGTTTATTATGCTTCGGGACGGGCGCGCTCTCATCACGAGAGCCTGCTTAAAAAAATAGGACTTCTGTTCGATCGGGCTGCGGTGGCGAAGATGATCCAGCCCGGGGATCTGGTGGCGATCAAGCTGCATTTCGGTGAAAGGGGCACGACCGCTTTCCTGAATCCGGTTCTGGTCCGCCAGGTGGTTCAGAAGGTCAGGCGGGCCGGCGGCAAGCCTTTTTTGTGCGACAGCAATACTCTCTACACCGGTGGCAGGACCAACGCGGTGGATCATCTCGAGACAGCGCTGCAGCACGGCTTCAGCTATGCCACCGTGGAGGCGCCGGTGATCATCATGGACGGGCTGCGCGGACGGGGCAGCCATGATGTGAAGATCGCGGGGCATCATTTCGACAGCGTCCAGATCGGCGCTGCGGTGGTCGAGGCGGACGTGCTGATCGTGCTCTCCCATGTCAAGGGCCATGCGATGACCGGGTACGGCGGGGCGATCAAGAATCTGAGCATGGGCTGCAGCAACCGGGCCGGCAAGCAAAGGATGCACTCGGCGGTCAAGCCGGCGATCAAGGCGGAGCGGTGCCGCCGCTGCGGTGTTTGCGTCAAATGGTGTGCTGCCGGGGCCATCGTCTTCTCTGCTGAAAAGGAGGCGGCGGCACGGATTGACCCGGAAAAATGTACCGGCTGCGGCGAATGTATCATCTCCTGTCCGCACAAGGCGGTCAAGGTGCAGTGGGCCACGGACCTGCCTGAGCTGGGCGAGCGGATGGTTGAATTTGCCTGCGGGGCCGTGGCGGGGAAAGAAGATGCGGTCGTCTGTTTCAATTTCGTGCTCGATGTGGTGCCCGATTGCGACTGCAATTCCTGGAGCGACCTGCCGGTGGTTCCCGATTGTGGCATCGTTGTCTCCACCGATCCGGTGGCGGCGGATCAGGCGGCGATCGATCTGATCAATGCCCAGAGCGGGATCGTCGGCTCGGCGTTGCCGGGAGCCTTTGAGCCGGGTGAAGATAAATTCTGTGCCCTTCATCCGAAGACCGACTATCGGCTGCAGCTCGCCTATGCCGAGGAGATGGGGCTGGGCCGGCGCCGCTACGAGCTGGTTACGGTCGGGGCGAAAAAAGATAAAGAAGAGAATGACTAGTTGAGAAATTTGCACAAAAGGAGAGAGCAATGGCTAAGAGTGCACTGCGCAAACAGATCTACGCCTTGCGGGACAGCCTGACCCCGGAGGAGATTGCCGCCAAAAGCGAGGCGGTTGCCGGGCAGCTGGCGAAGCTGCCTTTTTACCGGGAGGCCGGGACGATCATGTTTTTTCTTTCGTTTCGCAGCGAGGTCGACACCCTCGGGATGGTCCGGGATAATCTCGGGCGCGGCAAGCGGGTGCTCGTCCCCAAATCGCTGCCCGAAGAGCGGCTGCTTGTACCCTCGCAGCTGCTCGATCTGAAAAAGGATCTCATCATGGGCCATTACAATATCCCCGAACCCGGGCCGGCAGCGCTGCGTCCGGTGGAGCCGGAAGAGATCGATCTGCTGATCGTTCCCGGCGTCGCTTTCGACCTGTCGGGCAACCGGCTTGGCTACGGGGGCGGTTACTACGATCGCTTCTTCGAGCGGCTGCGCCCGGCGGTGCCACTGGTGGCCCTCGCTTTTGAACTGCAGATCGTTGACCGGGTTCCGGTGGAACCCTGGGATCGGCGGATGGATTGGATCGTTACCGAAAAGAGAGCGATTCATCCGGCGGGCTAGCCGGCGACCGGCCAGCCCGCAACGGATGCTCTGTTCTAATTCGGTTCGTGAAAGAAACCCTGGAAGACCATATCAGTGATGGTATTGGTGAGGTGATCAACATCTTTTTCTACCCCGTTGACCACTTCCCAGATAAAACGGTCGATAAGCAGGATATAGGCCTTGGAGCCGATCACCGGATCGAACTCCTTGGCAAATCCTTTTTTCTGGGCAAAGATAATGGACATCTTGATATTCTTGATAAAGTAATCCTTGACCCCCTGCCAATGGGCGGCGATCGCCTCGGACTGGCCCAGTGCCTGCTCGTAAACCTTCATGATGTTGCGATGTTCCTCGGAAAGCTTGAAGACGGAGAGCAAGATGGTATGGAAGATATCCCTGGCGCCGATGACATCTCTGGGGGCGAACTCAATATTCAAAAGGCCGTAAAATTCTTCCAGAACATTGTCTATCACCCGGCCGAGGATGTCGTCTTTCCCTTTGAAATGGCTGTACACCGTTCCGTAACCGACATTGGCCATTTCGCTGATCTTGGCAATCGTAGTCTTGGCATAGCCGTCCTTCAAGAAAACCTCCTGTGCGGTTTCCAGTATCAGGTTGCGGGTAATGCGGCTGCGCAGGTAGCGTCTCGGTCTTTTGCGTTTAGGCTTTTTGGAAGAAGCGGGGTCAGCAGATTTGCTCACAGATAAACCCTCCCGGTAAAAGTTTTAAAGTATCATCTTCTTACATATATGTAGACATTGTATCATTTTATTTCAAAATTGCAAACTAAAAGTTTTAAATAAACAAAATTAATTTTTGTCAAATATAGAGATTCATAGTAAGATCAGAGGGTCAATCTATTGATGAGGTGAACAATTATGACGATCTGGGCTCTCGCCGATCTGCATCTTTCTCATGACCAACCGAAGCCGATGGATATCTTCGGCAAGGCCTGGGAGGACCATGTTGAGAAGATCGCCTTCAACTGGCGCCGTCTGGTCCGTGAAGACGATCTGGTGATCGTGCCCGGCGATATCTCCTGGGCGATGGATCTGGCCGGTGCGCGGGCCGATCTGAACTGGCTGGCAGCGCTGCCCGGGGGCAAGCTTCTTGTCCGGGGCAACCACGATTACTGGTGGTCTTCGATCAGCAAGGTCCGGGCGGCCCTGCCTCCAGGTGTGGCTGCCCTGCAAAACGATCATTTTGTTTTCGGAGACTGGGCGATCTGCGGCACCAGAGGCTGGCTCTGCCCCGGGGACGAGGGCTTTGGCGGTGAGCATGATCAGAAGATCTACCGGCGGGAGCTGGGGCGGCTGCAGCTTTCCCTCGAGAGCGCGGTCAAAGCGAAACAAAGCCGCCTTATCGCCGCGCTGCATTACCCGCCATTTGAGCGGTGGACCGGACCGAGCGGTTTTACGGAGCTGCTGGAGAGTTACGGGGTGAAACATTGCCTTTACGGCCATATCCACGATCCCAGCCGGGAGCGGGTCTTCCAGGGGGAACGCGGCGGTGTTTGCTACCGCTTTGTTGCCTCGGACGGGGTTGACTTCACTCCCGTGGCGGTGGTCAAAGCGTAGCTCAATAGCGGTAGCGGGTCTGGAGCCTTTTTTTGGTGATGATCCCGACGACCAGCCCGATAATGAATCCGCCGATATGGGCCCACCAGGCGACAGCCTGCACGCCGGCGGCGCTTCCCTGCAGCGAGGCGTTGAACAGCTGCAAAATGAACCACAATCCCAGAAAGATCACCGCCGGCAGGTGGACAAAGGTGATGAAGAAGAAGATCGGGACCAGGGTGAGGATGCGGGAGCGGGGAAAGAGGATGAAGTAAGCCCCGAGGACGCCGGCGATGGCGCCGCTGGCGCCGACCAAGGGGGTTGTGGAGAGGGGATTGCTGAAAATATGGAAAAGGATGCTCGCCGCACCCATAAACAGGTAGAGCAGCAGGTATTTGAGATGCCCGAGCAGCCCCTCGATATTGTCGCCGAAGATCCACAGGTAGAGCATATTGCCGATCAGGTGGAGCCAGCCGCCGTGCAAAAAATTGGCGGTGACAAGGGGCACGGCTGCCGCCAGAAGGGAGCTCGAGGGCAGGCCGGGCTCGACCAGGCCAAAAAGTCCGGCGGTCAGGTTAACCGGAACGGACCCGAATTGGTAGATGAAGCGGTGGAGCTGCCCGGGCGGCAGGGTCAGCTGGTGAAAGAAAACGAGCACATTGAGCAGGATCAGCCCGATATTGACGATGGGAAAGCGGTAGCGCGGCGCAGTATCTCTGAGCGGAATCATGCGATAGTATCTTCCTCCTGGTAATATTATACCCTAGAGCACCCCGATCTGTAACCGGAAGGTGCTTCCCGGTTTGAACGGTGTGCATAGAGCGGCGGAGCCTGCCGTATTCTCTTTTTTCTGTTTTGACAAACAATCGCTTACTTTTTGCCGTTAACCTTTCTTTTTGGCAGGATTATCTTTGCCAAAAAGAGAATAGGTCAGTGTTATACAGCTTTAAATTTCAGCTAAGGGGGTTTGCCGGTTTGAGCAGCGAAAGTGCAACTGGAACCGTGGATCAGCTGCCGGAGGTCGACTTGAGCGGAATTGAAGCCCTGCTGGAGCCTTATCTGGGCGAAAAAGGGGTCGTTATTCCGGCTCTGCAGAGCCTGCAGGAGCATTACGGTTATCTGCCCCGCCCGGCCATGGAATATACTGCCAGGCGGATCAATGTTCCCCTGAGCAGGCTTTTTGGAGTGGCCACATTTTACGCCCAGTTCAAGATGAAACCGCGGGGTCGGAATATTATCCGGGTATGCAAGGGGACTGCCTGCCATATTCAGGGCAGCTCGAAGGTCTCCGATCGGGTGGAAGAGATTCTGGGGATCAAGGGGGGCGAAACAACTCCCGATCTTAGGTTTACCCTCGAGGAGGTCGCCTGTATCGGCGCCTGTGCTCTCGCTCCGGTGATGACGATCAATGACCATCCGCACGGCCGCCTTACTCCGGATCGGATAAAGAAGATTTTGGATAGTTACGAATAGCCCAGTAGGAGGTGGTGAGGTGAAGCGGTTCATCGATCCCTGTTGTGAGAAGTGCGATCACAGCAAAGAGAAACCATGCCAGGACTTTGTGGAATGCTGCACCAGCGGTCCGATCTGCCACGAAAATGAGGCCTGCGCGGCCAAGAGAAAAGCAATTATGGAAAAAGCCTCTTTAAACGAACATTTTATCATAATTTAAAGAGCGATTTTCGGAAAGAGGGAGGTTGGAGGATTTTGTATGATAAACACCTGATGATCTGTGGGGCCACCGGGTGTCTCTCCTCGGGCTCGGCAAAGGTGCAGGAGACCCTGGAGGAGGAGCTGGCCAAACGCGGCTTGAAAGATCGGTTTCGCCTGGTTATGTCCGGCTGCCCCGGCTTTTGCGAGGTCGGCCCGATCCTTGTAGTCTATCCCGACGAAGTTTTTTACTGCCGTCTGACTCCCAATGATATCCCTGAACTGATCGAGAAGCATCTTGTCGGGGGCGAGGTAGTGGAAAGGCTGCTCTACAAGGGCCCCGACGTGGAGGCGCCGGCCCGTTTTTACGAGACCATTCCTTTTTACCAGAAACAGAAGCTCAGGGTGCTGCACAACAGCGGGATCATCGATCCGGAAAATATTGATGAGTACATCATGCGGGGCGGCTACCGCGCTCTTTCCCGGGCTTTGAAGATGGAGCCGATGGAGGTTATCAACGAGGTCAAAAGGTCGGGGCTGCGCGGCCGCGGCGGTGCCGGTTTTCCCACCGGGTTGAAGTGGGAATTTGCCTTCCGGGCTGCCGGCGACAAAAAGTATGTGGTCTGCAACGCCGACGAGGGCGACCCGGGTGCGTTCATGGACCGCAGCATCCTCGAGGGGGATCCCCATGCGGTGATCGAGGGGATGCTGATCGCCGCCCGGGCGGTCGGCAGCAACGAGGGCTATATCTACTGCCGCGCCGAATATCCTCTGGCGATCAAATTGCTGAAAAAAGCGATCGACCAGGCCACCGAATACGGGCTGGTCGGTGACAATATTCTTGGCCACGGTTTTGATTTCAAATTCAAGATCAAGGAAGGAGCCGGTGCTTTTGTCTGCGGCGAGGAGACGGCCCTTCTGGCTTCCATCGAAGGGAAGCGGGGAATGCCCCGGCCGCGGCCGCCTTTTCCGGCCAATCAGGGGCTGTGGAACAAGCCCACCTGCATCAACAATGTCGAAAGTCTGGCCAATATTCCCCTGATCCTGCGCGAGGGCGGATTGGATGAATATATCGAGATCGGCACCGAGGGAAGCAAGGGGACCAAGGTATTCGCCCTGGCCGGCAAGGTCCGCAATACCGGGCTGTGCGAGGTACCCATGGGGATCAGCATGCGCGAGATCATCTTCGATATCGGTGGAGGGATCAAGGACGGCCGCGATTTCAAGGCCGTTCAGGTCGGCGGCCCTTCAGGCGGCTGTATCCCCGCCGAGCAGCTGGACCTGCCGGTGGATTACGACTCCCTGACCCAGGCCGGAGCGATCATGGGCTCGGGCGGGCTCGTGGTGATGGATAACCGCACATGTATGGTCGATCTGGCCCGCTATTTCCTGAGCTTTACCCAGAAAGAATCGTGCGGCAAATGCACCCCCTGCCGGGAAGGGACCAAACGGATGCTGGAGATCCTCGAGGGGATCTGCGAGGGCCGGGGCGAGATGGAAGATCTCGACCGGCTGCACAACCTCGCCCTGGGGATCAAGGACAGCGCTCTCTGCGGGCTGGGCCAGACCTGCCCCAACCCCGTTTTGAGCACGATCCGTTACTTTCACAAGGAATACGAGGAGCATATCAACGACAAGTTCTGCCGGGCCGGCGTCTGCAAGACGCTGTTCGAGTACTATATCGATCCGGAAAGCTGCGACGGCTGCACCCGCTGTGCCCGGGTCTGCCCGGTCGGCGCCATCAGCGGAGAGCGCAACGAGCTCCACGTGATCGATCCCGAGATCTGCAACCGCTGCGGCAGCTGTGTGGACCGGTGCCGCCGGGAAAGTATCCAGGTGATCCCGGTGCGCAAGGAAGCGAAGGTTGACAGCTAAAGGAGGGCCCCCGGCAGTTCGCGAAGGGCGATAGCGTTGCTTTTTGCGATGCTCCCTGAGAGCTGCGGAGCGATAGAGCTTGAAACGGCCCGGATAGATCTGGCCTCATGGAAATTGGACGTCCCGCCATCTTCTTTGGCGGGCCGTTTTTTTTGAAAAAAGGTTGACATCTTTAACCAATGAGCATATAGTAATGATATTAAAACGATATCATATCGAAGGGGAGTTGATCGGATGTCGAGAGAATATGGTGCGGGCGGGGGGAAGCTGCACGACCGCGAGATCGTGCCGCGATCGGTGGGGGGAATGCCGGTTCTACTGCTGAATATCGTGCTGATGATCGCTGCGTTGGTTGGGCTGATCGTCGTGTTGTACAGGGGGATCGCCACCGGCAGCAGCGCTCCCACCGGCGGCGAGTTGGTGCTGATCATCGCCGCAATTGTCTATCTATTCATCATCGGGCCGATCATCTTTGCCGGTTTGAAGGTGCTCAAGCCGAACGAGGCCCTCGTCCTGACTCTTTTTGGCAAATATTACGGGACCCTCAAGGGTGAAGGGTTTTTCTTTGTCCACCCCTTTACCGGGGCGGTTAATCCGGCTTCTTCTGCGACCTCTTCAGGGATTATCGCGCTTTCGCAGCTTTCGGCCAAGGATAAGGATGAGGGTGCCAATGTCCCCTGGCCCAAAAAAAAGATCTCGCTGAAAGCGATGACCTTGAACAACGAGAAACAGAAGATCAACGATCGGTTGGGCAACCCGATCATCATCGGGATTGTGGTCATCTGGAAGGTAGTCAATACGGCCAAGGCGGTCTTCAATGTAGACAACTTCACCGAATATCTCTCGATCCAGTGCGATTCGGCGCTGCGCAATATCGTGCGCCTCTATCCCTATGATATTTCCGATATCTCCGATGAAAACAACGAGCATTATTCGCTGCGCGGCAGCAGCCAGGAGGTTGCCGAGAAACTGAGACAGGAGATCCAGTCGAAGGTGGAGCTGGCCGGGCTGGAGATCATGGAAGCGCGGATCACCCACCTCTCCTATGCTCCGGAGATCGCTGCAGCGATGCTGCAGCGGCAGCAGGCTTCGGCGATCATCGATGCGAGGCAGATGATCGTCGAGGGCGCGGTCAGCATGGTCGAGATGGCGCTCGTAAAGCTCGGCGAGAACGAGATCGTGCAGCTTGACGAGGAGCGCAAGGCAGCCATGGTGAGCAATCTGCTGGTGATCCTCTGCGGCAATCGGGATGCCCAGCCGGTGGTGAACAGCGGCTCTTTGTACTAGATCATTCAAAAGGGAACTGGGTCAATGAGTGAAAAGGATCAGCAGAGGAAAC
>JAAZPS010000079.1 GCA_012797095.1 Bacillota bacterium
GCTGCCCTGCTGGAGCGGTTCGGTTCGTCCCGGGAGGCCTGGAAAGCTTCCCCGGGCGCTATCGGCGAGATTGGCGCGCTGAAAGGTTATACCGGGAGGCTGCTCAAGGAGCGCCGGCAGATCGATCCGCTGCAAGAATGGCAGCGGCTGCTGGAACTGCAGATCGACTGTGTTGCGTACCGTTCGCCCGATTATCCCTCACTGTTAAAAGAGATTGCCCAGCCGCCGCCGCTGCTCTACTGCCGCGGACCGCAGTTTAATAGCGGTGATCTGGCCGTGGCGATAGTCGGCAGCCGCCGCTGCACCTTCTATGGCAAGGAGGTGGCCCGCCGCCTGGCCGGAGAGCTCGCTGCCGCCGGGCTGACCGTGGTCAGCGGGATGGCCCTGGGGATCGATACGGCGGCGCATGAGGGAGTTCTGGAAAGGGGCGGGATCACTGTGGCAGTGCTCGGCTGCGGTGTGGAGCGGTGCTATCCTCCGGCCAACCGTTCGCTGAGAGACCGCCTGATCAGGGAGGGAGCGGTGATCAGCGAGTTTCCCCTCGATACGGGACCTTTGCCGCATCATTTTCCCCGGCGCAACCGGATCATCAGCGGTCTTTCCCTCGGGACCATCGTGGTGGAAGCTCCGGTGAAAAGCGGCGCATTGATCACCGCTTACTACGCCCTGGAGCAGAACCGCGAGGTCTTTGCCGTTCCCGGGAATATCGGCAGCCCCTACAGCCGTGGCTGCCACCGGCTGATCAAGGAGGGGGCCCGGCTGGTCGAGACGGCCGCCGATATCATCGAAGAGCTCGGGCTTGATCCCGCCGGCAGCAGTGCCGCAAGGGAGGCAGCGGCGACATCGGAGAAAAAAGTGGCAGCGCTCGATGAAGCGGAGAGAGCCTTGCTGGAGCTGATCCCGTACCAGCCGCAGCATATCGATGAGCTGATCCGCCGCAGCGGCGAGGGCGCGGCCCGCGCCGGGGCCAACCTGTTGAGCCTCGAGCTGAAAGGATTGATTCGCCAGCTGCCGGGCAAATATTTTGTTCGAACCTAGTTTATGATAAGATACAACGGGACTTGAAGAGCCCTTTCTTTGATTGGAGGAGGACCAATGAGCGGTTATCTGGTTATCGTGGAATCGCCGACCAAAGCACGCACCCTGAAAAAATTTCTTGGATCGAGATACCGGATCCTGGCTTCACAGGGGCATCTGATCGATCTGCCCAAAAGCAAACTGGGGATCGATCTGGAAAACGATTTTGAGCCGCGCTATATCACCATCCGCGGTAAAGGGAAATTACTGCAGCAGCTCAGGGAGGCGGGCAAGAAGGCCGAGCGGGTCTTCCTCGCCGCCGACCCCGATCGCGAGGGAGAGGCGATCTGCTGGCACCTGAGCCAGGCCCTGAAGATCGATCAGGAGAGCCCCTGCCGCGTCGAATTCAACGAGATCACCAGAACCGCGGTCAAGGAGGCCTTTAAACAGCCCCGCCGCATCGATATGGATCGCGTTGATGCCCAGCAGGCGCGGCGGATTCTCGATCGCCTGGTCGGCTACCAGATCAGCCCTCTGCTCTGGCGCAATGTCCGTAGCGGTCTCAGCGCCGGACGGGTGCAGTCCGTGGCACTTCGCCTGATCTGCGAGCGGCAGAACGAGATCGATGCATTTGTCGAGGAAGAATATTGGACCCTGGCGGTGACGCTGCAGGCCAACGGTGCCGGGAGCATCTTTGAAGCTTTGCTGGAGCGCCGCCTCGGTAAAAAGGTGGCCCTCGCCGACCGGCAGGCTGCCGATGCGGTTATCGAGGCGCTGACCGGGGCCCAATTCATCGTCAAGCAGGTCAAAAAGCGTGAACGGAGGCGGCGCCCGGCCCCGCCGTTTATCACCAGCAGCCTTCAGCGGGAGGCGGCGACCAAGTACGGTTTCACCGGACGCAAAACCATGACCCTGGCCCAGCAGCTCTATGAAGGGATCAACACCGGTACCCAGACCGCCGGGCTGATCACCTATATCCGGACCGACTCCACCCGCATTGCCGCACAGGCCCAGGCGGAGGCCAGGGAGCTGATCACCGGACGCTATGGAAAGGATTATCTGCCGGCCCGGCCCCCGCAGTACCGTTCCCGGAAAAGCGCCCAGGAGGCGCACGAAGCGATCCGCCCGACCTCCTTGCAGAGCACGCCGGAGGCTCTCCAGCCATACCTGAGTCGGGATCAAGCCCGCCTGTACCGGCTGATCTGGGATCGCTTTGTGGCCAGCCAGATGGCTCCAGCAGTCTACGATCAGGTTAGGGTCGATCTGGCTGCCGGGGAATATGAATTCAAGGCCGCCGGCTCCAGCCTGCTTTTTCCCGGGTATCTGATCGTCTATCCCGCCGCGGTGAAGGAGGAAGAGACGGTGCTGCCTCCCATGGAGGAGGGCCAGAAACTGGCCCTGGTTGAATTTTTGCCGCGGCAGCATTTTACCCAACCGCCGCCCCGGTACAACGATGCTTCGCTGATCAAGATACTCGAGGAGAAGGGGATCGGCCGGCCGAGCACCTTTGTCCCCATTATCGAGACACTGATCAGCCGCGGCTACGTTCTCCGGGAGAACAAGGCCTTTACCCCCACGGAGCTGGGGTTTATCGTTGCCGATCTGATGAAACAGCATTTTCCCGAAGTGATCGATCTCGACTTCACCGCCCGTCTGGAGGAGCGGCTCGATCAGATCGAGGAGGGCAAACTCGAGCGCAACTCCGTTCTGCACAATTTTTACCGTACCTTCGAGCAGCAGCTGGAGACGGCGGAGCAGGAGATGGAAAGGGTCGAGCTCAAGGACGAGATCAGCGAGGAACGCTGCCCGCAATGCGGTGAAAACCTGGTCTACAAGCACGGCCGCTTTGGACGATTTCTGGCCTGCCCGGGATATCCTGACTGTAAATTTACCAAAAATATTGTCAAGGAGACGGGGGTTCTCTGTCCCCTGGA
>JAAZPS010000080.1 GCA_012797095.1 Bacillota bacterium
GCAAAGAATACATCGGGAATATCCCCCTGTTTAACGGAAAGGACAGTTTAACACGGAATGCATTAAAAGGGATAGATGGTCAAATGATAGTCTGAGCCGTCCGTGGGGTTCACTTAAAACCTACAGTGTCTTGACACGATCAGATATTGCTGAACGATCATTATTAACCCAGCCCCTGAGGAAGGAAACGGGTCAACCGAAAAAGCCCGGAGGGTGGATAATACCGGAGAACCACCTGTGTCTTTAAATAAAGTGAAATAAAGCGATATGATGAAATAGCGAAAAAGCCTGAAACTTTTAAAGACAATTATATTTTACAGCGCCTTCTTCTTGTTATAGAATAGCACTAATAAAAAGCCGCTTCACGATTTTCCTTTCCGGGCGTATATTAAATTTGTCAACGAAGTTGCTATTTTATCGTAATTCTAGTAAGATTATTCTCAATAAGCTTTTTTTTAGAAGCTCAACGGAACGGGGGAAGCAAACATGAATAAGACAAAACAGATGAAAACACTCGACGGCAACACAGCTGCCGCTCACATTGCCTACGCCCTGAGCGATGTTGCCGCGATCTACCCGATCACACCTTCTTCGAACATGGCTGAAATTTGCGATGAATGGGCCGCCTACGGGCGAAAAAATATCTTTGGGCAGACCCTGAAAATCTCGACGATGCAATCCGAGGCCGGAGCAGCCGGGGCCGTTCATGGTTCACTGGTCAGCGGCGCGCTATCGACTACCTTTACCGCTTCGCAGGGCCTTCTGCTGATGATCCCGAATATGTACAAGATCTCCGGGGAACTGCTGCCTGCGGTATTCCATGTTTCTGCACGAACTTTATCGACGCATGCACTCTCTATTTTTGGGGATCATTCCGATGTGATGGCCGCCCGGCAAACCGGGTTTGCCCTGTTAGCCTCGGCCTCCGTGCAGGAGGCCATGGATCTGGCTCTGGTAGCGCATCTCAGCGCGATCAATTCAAGAGTGCCCTTCCTGCATTTTTTTGACGGTTTTCGCACTTCACACGAAATGCAGAAGATTGAAATAATCGATTACAAGGATATCGCCAGGCTTGTTGACCGGAAAGCGGTCACCGCTTTCCGCAGTCGGGCGCTCAACCCTGAATGCCCGCACCAGCGTGGCACCGCCCAGAACCCCGATACCCACTTTCAAAATCGGGAGGCGGCAAACCCGTACTACCTGGCCCTGCCGGGGATCGTTTCCGAAGCGATGGCCCAGGTTTCTACCCTTACCGGACGCTGTTACCACCTCTTTGATTACGTTGGTGCGGCAGATGCCGAAAATGTGATCATCTGCATGGGTTCGGCTTCGGATACGGTCGAGGGGACGGTCAAGTTCCTTTGCTCCAGGGGTGAGAAGGTAGGAATGATCAAGGTCCGCCTGTACCGCCCCTTTTCCGGTGAGCATTTTCTGAAGGTGCTTCCGGCCTCCTGCCGGCGCATCGCCGTGCTCGACCGGACCAAGGAACCGGGTTCGCCGGGCGAACCGCTGTACCAGGATGTCTGCACCACCCTGATGGAGGCCGGTCAGGCCAAGCAGGTCGTCGGGGGGCGGTACGGAATCAGCTCCAAGGAGTTTACCCCCTCCATGGTGCGGGCAGTATTTGACAATCTGGATGCCCCGGAGCCCAAAAACCACTTCACCGTGGGGATCAACGATGATATTACCAACAGCTCTCTTAAGATCAAGGAAAAGATCCACGTTGCTCCCCCGGGAACCTACTGCTGTAAATTTTACGGGCTCGGTTCCGACGGGACTGTCAGCGCAAATCAGAACAGTATCACCATCATCGGTGATAATACCGACCTTTACGCCCAGGCCTATTTTGTCTATGACTCCAAAAAATCGGGAGGGATCACGGTATCACACCTTCGTTTCGGGCCAAAACCGATCCGGCTGCCTTTCCAGGTCTGGCGGCCCTCCTTTGTGGCCTGCCACAATCCTTCCTATGTTACCCGTTATGCCCTGCTGGAGGGGATCAGGGAGGGCGGAACCTTCCTGCTGAACTCACCCTGGAACCTTGAGGAGATGGAATTGCGCCTGCCCGCGGAGATGAAAAGGATCATTGCCCGAAAGAAGATCAAATTTTACAATATCGATGCTGTGAAGATCGCCTCGGAGGTCACCCTGGGCGGCAGGATCAATGTAATCATGCAGGCAGCCTTCTTCAAAACCACCAAGGTGATCGATCCAGCACTCGCTTTCGCTGAGATGGAGAAGATGATCGAGAAGTCATATGGGAAAAAAGGACCAAAGATCGTGGAGAAAAATATTGCGGCGATGAATAAGGCGATTGCCGCACTGGAAGAGATCCGTTATCCGGACAGCTGGGCCGAAGCCGAGAACGGGGCGCTCTTTATCCCCGAAGAAGCGCCGCAATACGTCCGCGATGTGGTCTACCCGATGCTGGCACTGCAGGGCGACCAGCTGCCGGTAAGCGCCTTTCAACCGGACGGGGTGGTCCCCCTGGGCACAACTCGCTATGAAAAACGCGGTACCGCTGTCAAGGTGCCGATCTGGATTCCCGATCTTTGCATCCAGTGCAATCAGTGTGCCTTTGTCTGCCCCCACGCTGCCATCCGCCCCTACCTGTCCCGGGAGGACGATCTGAAGATGGCCCCCGACGGCTTCACCACGGTCAAGGCTAACGGCAAGAAAACAGACGGAAAGCTGTACTACCGCATCCAGGTATCACCCCTTGACTGCACCGGCTGCGGCAACTGCGTCGACACCTGCCTGGCCAAAGAACCGGCGCTGGAGATGA
>JAAZPS010000081.1 GCA_012797095.1 Bacillota bacterium
CTGCGGATCATCTATCTGACCCGGGGCCGGAGCAAGCTGGCCGCAGCGATCGGCTTTGTTGAGGTTTTGATCTATATCGTGGCGCTGGCCACGGTGATGCAGCATCTGGACCGCCCCTTGAATATTTTGATCTACGCCCTCGGTTTTTCAGCCGGTAATTACGTGGGCAGCTGGGTGGAAGAGAAGGTGGCGGTCGGCTTTGTCAACGTTCAGGTGATTCTCAAACAGGTCTGCGGCGATTTTGAGGACGATCTTCGCGGGCTGGGGTACGGGGTTACAGCGGTGGATTGCTTCGGCAAGGAGGGACCGCACCGCATTCTTTACATATTGATGAAGAGAAGGGATCTGCCAACATTCCTTGTCCAGATCCGGAAGATGGATGAAGAGGCTTTTATCTCGATAATGGATACAAGAAAGATAATGGGCGGTTATTTTAACCGGTTGAAGGCGAAATAGCTTGAAATGGGGGTCTTGGGTTTGGTTCATTCTGCGTACAGGGCCATCGGCATTCTTGATTCCGGCGTTGGCGGGCTGACCGTATTTCAGGAGTTAACCCGGCAGCTGCCGCATGAGCAGATCGTCTATTTTGGCGACACCGCACGGATGCCCTACGGGCCCCGCCCCGATGAAGAGGTGCGCCGCTTCGCCCTTCAGATCATCGACTTTTTGCAGAATCAGGAGATCAAGCTGGTTGTTGTGGCTTGCAATACAGCCACTGCAGCGGGGCTGTCCAGCTATCGCGAGCAGAGCGCCCTTCCGGTGCTGGGCGTGATCGAGCCGGGGGTGCGCGCCGCCCTCGCGCAGACCGGGAACGGCCGGGTCGGAATAATCGGTACTGCCGGAACGGTTCGCAGCTCGGCTTATGAAAAAGCGCTGCAGGGAGCGCGCCCCGGGCTGCATGTTATCGCCAGGCCCTGCCCCCTTTTTGTCCTGCTGGTGGAAAACGATCTGGTGGATACCCCCGAAGCGGAAAAAGTGGCCGTTGAGTACCTCGCCCCCTTCAACCGCGCTTCGATCGATACCCTGATTCTTGGCTGCACTCATTATCCGCTCATGGCGGGCCTGATCCAGAAAACGGTGGGGCCCGGGGTCAAGCTGATCAATTCTGCCCGGGAGATCGCCGGCGAGGTCAAGGAGATCCTGACCGAGCAGCAGCTGCACCATCCGCTCCGACTGGCCGAGCCCGGTTACCGTTTCTTTGTCAGCGGGAACCCCGGTTCATTCGAGGAGATCGCCTCCAAGATGCTGCACCGCCGGATCAAGGCGTACCAGGTTACCCTTTAGCGCCTCCCTGCCCCTTCCTCGGCCGGTCCGACGGTTGGCGCAAACACCTTCCGGATCACGAGTGCAGCCGGCCGGGGCCTTTCCCGGAGCTTGCCCTGCTGATGATTCTTGCCGTGTTTAACCCAAAAGGAGTCATATTTCTGCCGTCCCCCCGATATATATGATGTACTTGTCCCGGTACAATCTGAACAAGCGGGGGAGATGAATGCACCGTAATATGAACCGATTCCAGGCGCTATTATTGCTGTTGCTCCTGTTTGCCGGGATCTGTTTGCCGGGCTGTGCTGCGCCGCCGCAGGAGCAGTTCGAGCTGCCCGAAGCACCGCCAATGCCGCCGGATCCCGGTGGCGATTATTGCGGCACGCTCTACTATCCCGATGCGCAGGGCCGTTTTCTGGTCCCGGTTCAGCGCAAGATTGCGGAGGCGGAGACTGTTATCCGCAACACCATGGAGAAGCTGGTTAAAACCCCGCAGCTGGAGCAAGAGTTGAAGCCGCTGGGGCTGGTGCCGCTTCTTCCGGAGGAGACAACCATTCTCGGGATCCATATCGGCGGTGCAGGGCCGTCCCGGGTC
>JAAZPS010000082.1 GCA_012797095.1 Bacillota bacterium
CCGGTGGAGCGGTTGCTGAGGAAGCGAACCGGATCGAGCGGCTCCCGCGTCGGGCCGGCGGTGACCAGGGCGCGGAGGCCCTGGAAATCCTTCTTCCGGAGAACACTCTCGACAAAAGCGGCGATCTGCGGCGGTTCGGGCATCCGCCCCTTGCCGGAGATCCCGCAGGCCAGCTCGCCGGCGGCGGGCTCCATGACAAAGCAGCCCCGCCCGCGCAGCCGGGCCAGATTCTCCTGCACCGCCGGGTGCAGGTACATCTGTTCATTCATCGACGGAACCAGGATCACCGGGCAGCGGGCCGCCAGGTAGAGCGTGCTCAGAAGGTTGTCCGCGATCCCCGCGGCAAACTTGCCGATGGTATTGGCCGTGGCCGGGGCGATCACCAGAACCCGCGCAGCGGCGGCCAGATCGATATGGCGCACCTTCTCCCCGCCGGAAGCCCGGAACTGATCGAGCAGGGCCGGGCGGCCGGTGAGCGTCTGAAAGGTCAGGGGGGTGATAAAATGAGCGGCCCCGGCGGTCATCACCACCTGGACCTCTCGCTGATCCCGCACCAGGAGCCTGACCAGCTCCGCTGTCTTGTACGCGGCAATCCCTCCGGTAACCCCTACGAGGTACATCGAAGCAGCCCCCTTACCTGTTTTCACTGCTGCGAACACACTGCGGCGTCAGCTCGATCTCGACCTTGCTGTCATTGATCTCGTGAAGGCCGATCGTCACCTCTTTGCGAGAACCGCATTCAACCATCGGAGTGGCCCCGTCGCGCAGCTGCCGGCCGCGCTTCGCCGCGGCGATCACCAGGGTATATTTGCTGTCAACCTGCTGCAGCAGCTCATCGATCGAAGGATGGATCATCTCTGTTCACCTCCCGAAGCCGGCGGCCTGGCGCCGCGGCTTACCCGACATTTTTCCGCCGCGATGATCGCGTCAATGGCCGCCGCGGCATCTTCAACCCGGCTGTTCACCACCAGGTAGTCGTACAGCTGATAGGCGGCCAGCTCCTGCTGCGCCGCCTTGAGCCGCCGGCTGATCCGGACGGCGTCTTCGGTGCCCCGCCCGGCAATGCGCTCGCGCAGCGCCTCCATCGAGGGAGGCGCCAGAAAGATCAGGACAGCTTCGGCGAGGCGGCGGCGGATCTGCAGAGCGCCCTGTACATCTATCTCCAGCAAGAGGTCGGTCCCCTGCAAAAGGTTTTCTTCAACCCTCTTTCCGAGGGTCCCGTAGTAATGGCCGTAGACCACGGCCCACTCCAGAAAAGCATCCTCGGAGATGAGCTTCTGGAAATGGGAGGGCGCGGCAAACTCGTAATCGCAGCCGCTCTTCTCCTCGGGGCGGGGCTGCCGCGTCGTCAGCGATACGGAAAGCTGCAGCGACGGCCGCAGGGCCAGCAGCTGCCGGCAAACGGTACCCTTGCCCACCCCTGAAGGACCTGAAAGAACCACCAGCAGCCCCGCGGCCATCGCCCATCCCCCCGAAAAATAGTATTTACCTGCTTTCCTCGCCTGAACCGGTGCTGCTCGCCTGCAGACGATGGCGAACCGTCTCCGGCTGGACCGCTGACAGGATAATGTGACTGCTGTCGGCAATGATCACTGCCCGGGTCCGGCGGCCATAGGTCGCATCGATGAGCAGTCCCCGGTCCCTTGCCTCGCCGATAAGCCTTTTGATCGGCGCTGATTCAGGGCTGACGATAGCGATGATCCTCCCCGCGGCCACGATATTGCCAAAGCCGATATTGATCAACCTGGTCGACACCCGCTCCATCCCCTTTGTTGATTCTATTCTTACTCGATGTTCTGGATCTGCTCCCGCATCTTCTCCAGCTCGGTCTTAATCTCCACCACCAGAGCGGTCAGGCGGTAATCCTGGGCCTTGGACCCGACGGTATTGATCTCGCGAAAGATCTCCTGAGCGATGAAATCCAACCGCCGGCCGACGGGTCCGCGGCCCTGCCGCAGGGCCCCGTCAAAGGCCTCCAGGTGGCTTTTCAAGCGGATGATCTCTTCATGGACCGCCGCTTTCTCAACGAGAACGGCGCATTCGGTGAGCACCCTGCCCTCGTCAAAATGATCCGCCAGCGCCTCCTGCAGCCGGCTCTCCAGGCGAAGCCGCTGCTCCTCCAGCACCACGGGCGTGAGGGCGTCGAGCTCCTGAACCAATGTTTCCAGAGCAGCCAGCCGCCCCTGCAGATCCCGGGTCAGGTTGGCCCCCTCCCCGACGCGCCGTTCGACCAGCTTTTCCAGGGCCTCCTGCAGCGCCCTTTCCAGATGGGGCCAGAGCAGCTCTTCACCGGAGGCGGATTCGGGGAGCTCCAGCACCCCGGGCAACTGAATCAGCTCGCTCACACCGACATTCAGGGGCAGATCTAATTGTCCGGCCAGCTCTTTCAAGATCCGGTGGTAGGATGCAGCCAGCCGCTCGTCCACCGCCGCCCCCCCTTCGCCGGAGGGCGACCCGCGCAGGATCACATTGACCTCAACCCGGCCGCGCCCGATCTCCTGCTGGAGCAGGCGTCGGATCCGATCCTCCAGGGGGTGAAGCTCCCGGGGGATCCTCATAAAGAAATCGGCGTAACGGTGGTTCACGGAGCGCAGTTCGGCGATGATGCTGAAGCCCGATCCGACAGAGCTTCCCCGTCCGTAACCGGTCATACTTCTCGGCAAGATCTTCGTTCCTCTTTTCTCCAACTCAAGTATGCGCGCAATGATCTTTCAAAAATCAGATCTACCGCAGCAGGGCCGGGCTGC
>JAAZPS010000083.1 GCA_012797095.1 Bacillota bacterium
AACGAAAATGCGGTCATCCCGCCGATGATCAGCGTCGGTATCAGGATCAGATTGTGCGGCAGGACAGCCCCGGTCGCGAACAGGGCGCCGCGCAGCGCATTCCGCCGGACCAGAAAGCCGACGGTAAAGCCCAGCGAAAAGCCGCGCAATCCGACCAGCCCGGCGACAAAGGGAAACCCGTACAGAAAAAGCCCCAGAAACCAGATCAAAAGAATATATCTGAAATTAAGGTTCAGCGCCTGGCGGAAGAGGCCCCCTGGCCCCGCCGGGCTCTCGGGGAACCCGTCCACAAAAAGATCAAAGTAACGGTTCAGCTCCAGGAGCTGCTGCTCCCCCAGTCCCCGCAGCGCCAGCGCCCCGGCGAGCACTCCGCCGGCAAAAAGAGCGATGATGACGATATAGATTCCCATATTTTCCCGAAAATATTCCTCGATCTCGCGCCGCATCCCCCAGCCCCCCCGCTTTCGAGATACGATCATCTCTATGCGGCGGCACCCCGGTTTATACTTTCATGATCGAGGCAAGCTGCAGGGCGATAATGGTCTTGCCATCGTTGATCCGCCCTTCTGCCAGCAGGTGCTGTGCCTCCTCGAGATCGAGCCAGAGCGGCTCCAGCACCTCATCATCATCCGCCGCAAGGGGCTCCCCGGGGACAACCCCTTTTGCCATAAAAAGGTGAATCTGTTCATCGCAGAAGCCAGGGGAGCTGTAAAACTGGGTCAGCCTGCTCCAGGCCCCGCCCCGGCAGCCGGTCTCTTCGGCCAGCTCTCTTTGAGCACAGCGGAGCGGCTCCTCCCCCGGCTCGAGTTTCCCTGCCGGCACCTCCAGGAGCACCTCCCCGGCGGCATGGCGGTACTGCCTCACCAGGACCAGACGCTTTTCCCGATCCAGCGCCAGAATGGCGACGGCCCCGGGGTGCTCCACGATCTCCCGCAGGGCCGGTTCCCTCCCGCCGGGGGTGAGCACCTGATCGCGGCGCAGGTTGACGATCTTGCCCCGGTAAAGGTACTCCGACGAAAGCTGCTTCTCCCACAGTTCTTTCTGGCCCTCTTTCATCTTCTCTCCCTCCTTCTTCTCGCTCCAGCAGCTCCAGCGCCGCCGCAGCGGCAGCAGCGGCGGCATCGAAAAAGCTGGGGTCATCGCTGTATCCTCGCTGCATGCTCTCCATCTCCCCGAGCCCCAGCCTTTCCATGATCGCTTCCACCGGCGGGGCCGGACGGATCTGCAGGCGATGGCGCGAGAGCAGCCCTTGCCGCTGCAGCTGGTTCAGGCAGAAGCGCAGGCGCGGCATCAGCGGCATCACCAGGAGCGCCGGGGTACAGGCTGCCAGGTCTAACGCGGTCAGGGTATGGTGGCTCACCCCGAAATGGCGCCGCCTTCCCTCGGCGAAGCTGAGGCGGGGGATAAACAGGGGCACCCCCCCGAGGGCGCGGACCCGGTTGACATGCTCGCCCGCCTCCATCCCGCTGAAACCGAGGCGGCTGCCCGTGCCGATGCTGCCCGGCCCCGGGCCGAGGATGACCAGATCGGCCCGGATCAGCTCCTTGCAGGCGGCCAGGGCAGAGTAGACATTGACCGCTTCATGATCGCCGCCGAAAGCGTGGCCGCAGGTTACGGTTCCGCTGAGCAGCCCCTTCTCCTTCAGCTCGTGCACGGTCCGGCTGTACGCCAGCGGCAGCGCGGTGCCATCGGTCATGATATAGGCGATCCGGCAGGCAGGGCGGTAATATTTCAACACTGCCGCAGCCGGTGCAACCATGCTGTGCAGCTCGCCGATCAGCACCGGCAGACCTTCCAGGCCGCTGAAGCGGGCCAGCCGGGCGCGGTTGCCGGCAGCGGCCTCCTCGCAGCCGAGCACCCGCATCTGCCAGGGAGTGTAGCAGAGCTTCATGATATGGCCGCGGCCGTGAAAGCGGGGCGGCGGCCGGTTCAGATTCAGCTCGACAAAGTGACCGCCGGCACTGCCCAGGGAAAGAAAGCGGGCGGTCGTATTCAGCAGAAGCAGATCACCTGTCCTGACCGGCCCGGTCAACCGGTCGTAATTGAGGGCCCTCTCCTCGTTCCCCTCGACGATCACCTGCAGCTCGCTGACCGTGCCGCGCCGGAAGAGGAGAGCCCCGGCCAGACCGATTTTACGACGGATCAATTTTCCAACCACCTTTGCCTGATCTTCGCCTTTGCCCCGGGCAATTCCTTGCCCGGAGTTCTCCGGGGCACTGATCCGGGAGCTTTTTTCAGCTCAATTTTTCCCGGAAACGGCCCAGACGATCGAGCCGGCGCAGAAACGAACTGCTCTCCACAAGCCGGCTGATGGAATAAAACTCGCTGAAAAGATGGAGCGTCGCCCAGAAAATAAGGATCAGCGCCTGGAGCCCCGGAGCCAGATAGAGCACTGCAGCCGTGCCGAGGGCGGCACCGAGCAGGTTGGCGCCGCAATCGCCCAGCATCGCCGCCGCTCCCAGATCGAGAGGAGCCACCGCCAGCGCACCCACGAGCAGGGGCAGAAGCAGCCCGGCAGCGCCCGCGGGGGAGCCGGCCAGGAAGATGAGCAGCAGCGCTCCGCCAAAAAACACCTTCAGGGCCCGCCCGGGACGGCGGTCAAAGAGGTTCACCCCGTTGGCGCTGAGCAGCACCAGCAGCAGTGCTCCCAGGCGGGACCAGAATGGCAGGGGCAGGGCGGCGGCAAAGATCAACCCCACCAGCAGCGCCGTAACCGCTTTCAGGAAACCGGCGGTGAACTTTCCCTGCCGGGCCGCCCCGAAATGACCCTTGAAGCCGCTCACCTGTTCATCGATCAGATCGTCCCACAGGCCCAGAAAAGCAAAACCGCTCCAGAGAAATATCACCGGGAA
>JAAZPS010000084.1 GCA_012797095.1 Bacillota bacterium
ACATTAAGATTGGTCTGGGCCCACCCGGTCATCGGGCCGCCCATGATGATTTTGCCGACCAGGTGCGGCGGCAGTGACAGGGTGCCGTCTTTACCTATCGGTGCCCCGACGGCTCCACCGCGTTCCTTGATCACATGGTTGATCGGGGTGCCGATCTTGACCATGATATTGCCCGGTTTGGCAGCGGCGTCACCGCTCAGGGTGAGGACCCGCTCGATCACCGGTTTGTTCAGACGGCAGGCTTCGTAGACCGCGATCGCTGTAGCCACGTTCTGGACAACAACACCCACCTCCAGTGGCAGTTTGCCGGGAGGCACCTCGCGATCCAGCGCTGCTTTGATCAGCTGTTTTTCAGAACCCTGCGGATATTTAACCTCCAGGTTGACAATGGAGATACCTTTTTGCCCGGAGATCTTGCCCCGCAGCGCTTCGATGGCGTCCGGTTTGTTGATCTCCACGCCGAAGATGATGTTAGGTGCATCGACCACTTTGGCGATAAGCTTCGCCCCTTCGACCAGGGCGGTGGTTTTTTCCACCATCGTCCGGTGGTCGCAGGTTAAAAATGGTTCACACTCACAGGCATTGATCACGATTGTATCGATCGGGCTGGGCGGACTTAGCTTGACGTGCGTGGGAAAGGCGGCTCCACCCATGCCGACGATACCGGCATCCTTGATTGCCGCCTTGATCTCATCCTTTGACAGGGCGTTATGATCCCGCTCCGACCACTGCGGTTCCTTTTGATCCATATCGACAGCGATAACCACGCTTTCTACACTGGCTCCGGTAAAACCGGGCCGCGGTTCTACCGCGGTAACGGTTCCATCCACGCTGGCGTGAATGGGAGCACTGACAAAAGCGCTGCTTTCTCCGATTTTCTGACCGGCTTTAACCTTGTCTCCAACCGAGACCAGCGCCTGGCCGGGAGCTCCGATATGCTGCTGCAGAGGGATGATCACCTCTTGCGGCAGTGCAATTTTGCTGATCGGTTCACCTTCGGAGAATTCCTTGTAGTGAGGTACATTTACGCCTCGCTGAAAAGTTTTTACGGACACTCTTGACCACCCCCAACAAATTTTCGTGGGCCGCAGATGATCCTCGCTTTTCTGGCTGCCAGATAGAGTTCCAGCAAATCGCCTCCCTTACCAGCATTTTAACATACATTTTTAGCGACCGGCTCACCGGCCTGAAATAAAACTTGTGCACAGGTGATAACAACTAATGGCCATTTCCATTAATATTAACTAATTCGCAGCGTTTTCTGAAAATCCTTTTTTTTTAAGATTTAAATAATAATAAAATGAGAGACAGGCACACCGGAGGTCCATTATTCATACAATTCAGGTACTGCTCTTCTAAATTACAGGAGGGATTCCGATGAGCCTCTTTTTTTCACTGCTCGAGCTTTTGCGTCAGCTCTGGATCATGGTGGGGCAGATCCAGAGCCGCTCCTTTCCCCGTCCTCTTACTCCCGCCCAGGAGAAGGAATATCTGGAGAAGATGGCCAAAGGGGATCAGCAGGCGCGGCAGCTGCTGATCGAGCACAACTTGCGCCTGGTGGCCCATGTGATCAAGAAGTTCGAGAATACCGGGGAAGATAAGGAAGATCTCATCTCTATCGGCTCCATCGGTCTGATCAAGGCGGTCAACACCTTCAAGATAAGCCGGGGGACCCGCCTGGCCACCTACGCGGCCCGCTGCATCGAAAATGAGATCCTCATGTTTCTGCGGGCAGCTGCCAGAAGGAAGCACGAACTTTCGCTGCAGGAGCCCATCGGGGTGGATAAAGAAGGCAACGAGATCACCCTGATGGAGGTTATCGCCGGCGAGAACACGATCTTCGAAGAGGTCGAGCTGAGGCTGCTGCAGGAAAAGCTGATGAAGATGCTCGACAATCTGGAGAACAGGGAGAAGAAGATCCTGACGATGCGTTTCGGCCTGGCCCAGGAGAGACGCCACACCCAGAAACAGGTTGCGGCCACCCTGGGGATCTCCCGCTCCTATGTCTCCCGCATCGAGAAAAGAGTGCTGCAGAAGCTGGAACGCGAATTCAACCTGTCCGGCTAAAGTCTCCGCGCATCAGGGTCTTTCACCGGCGGCTCCACGTCGGTGAAAGACCCGTTCTATTAATGAAGGATTATCTTCCACGGGCCGCCCCTGTTTAACCCGAAGCGGCCGCTTTCCCTGCTGCAGGCTGCCCCGGTGCCGCCAGAAAGCCCAGGGTGATCCAGAAAAGCGGCATCACCCCGACCACGTCGATATTGAAAAAGCCCTGGCAAAGATAAGCCAGGATCATGATCAAGAGCAGGACCGAGCTGCTCCGGCGCCAGCCGCGCAGCCTGAGAAAGGTTGCCAGAAACCAGAGATAGCAGCCCAGGGCGAACAG
>JAAZPS010000085.1 GCA_012797095.1 Bacillota bacterium
CACTTTGGATACACAGCGGGAAAAGGCGAGATCCTTCGCTCCGCTCAGGATGACAAAGCAATAAAAGAGAGGCATAAAGAGGACCTGCTTTCCTGGCGGACAAAGGGGACGGACTTCCCTGGCCCACCACGATCATCGGGCCGAAGAGCAAACTGCCCTGACCTCTCTAGACAAGAAGATATTTCAGGACGATCAGTGCACCGAGACCGGGCAAGCCCATCATCCCGACAATAAAGGCGCTGATCAGATTCAGCCCCACGGCCAGGCCCCAGCCGACCCCGACAAGGTTGTACAGGAAGATCGCCAACCCGCCGGCGATTGTCCACAGCAGCACCCTGAAGACAATTTTCAGCGGTTTGAAGAAAGCCCGCAAGATAAAGTAAAGGATGAACAGACCGAAGATAATTGCCGCCGCCAGGTTCCAATCAACCCAATCGGCCAAGGTTTACCCCCCCTTAGTCCACCGCAGTGTAGATATTGGCCCCCTCTTCCCTGGCCTTCTTGAGCAGGTAGATATAACGGCGCTCCGCGGCTTCAAGATCATAGATCGCATGATCGATCAGATCCGGATCGCTGATCTGGTTGAATCTATTCCTGGCGCTCCGCCATTCCAGCCGGGCCGTCTCCACCATGGTGAAATGATCTTCCGGCCAGCACACTGCCGGCTGCTGCTCCGAAGGAAATAGATATTCGGAAATGGTTCTGAACAATACCGTAAGCTTGTTTAACATGATCTCCCTCCTGAATAATCTATGCCCGGATCCCGGCAAATATTAATCCCCTTTGAAGGAAGATCTATACAAAGCCGGCAGATGATAAGGGTAAAAGGAAGGGGTGTCCTTGCAGAAAAAGATCTTTAAAAGAGAGCCACCCTGATTGGTGGTAGCCTTTGTTTAATTCTGAACCGTCGCTTCTGCGGGATCCGGTAACTGAACGTGGATAGGAGAGAGAATGTGTGTGAAAGTGAGAGAGAGAATCCAATCGAACCTGTCTTTATCAGCCACAGTTCGCGGGGCCTGGAGGGATCTATCTTGATTTTAGCGGATAAGCGGTGAAAAAAAGAGAGACTGTCCTGTTGATGCCTTCAGCATTTTGCCGCAATACCCGTGGGTAGGAGGAAGCTGACCTACATCTCCCGTCGTCCCTCCAGGGAACGGCTGAGCGTAAGATCGTCGGCGTATTCCAGGTCACCGCCTACCGGCAGCCCGAAGGCAATACGCGTTACCCTGACATTCAACGGCTTGACCAGCCGGGCAATATAGGAGGCGGTGGCATCACCCTCCACATTGGGGTTGGTCGCCACGATCAGCTCCTCCGCTTTTTTCCGGGATAGCCGCTCCAGCAGCTGGGGCAGGCGGAGTTCCTCGGGACCGAGTCCGTCCAGGGGCGAAAGGGCTCCATGCAAGACATGATAAAGACCGCGGAAATGACCGGTCTGCTCCAGTCTGAGCACATCACGCGGCTCCTGAACAACACAAAATATTTTCTGATCCCGTCGTGAATCGCTGCAGTAACGGCAGGGATCTACCGCGGTCAGGCAGCCACACCGGGAACAGAACCCCAGCCTTTCCTTGGCCTCGATTATCGCCCGGGCCAGGCTGGCCGCCTCCTCGCGGGGCCGGCTCAGCAAGAAAAAAGATAACCGCTGCGCCGTCTTCGGACCGATCCCCGGAAAACGGCAAAATTCATCGATCAATTTCTGTAAAGGTTCCGGAAAACTCATCGGCGATGGCCTGCTCCTTTTTTTGCCTTATCGATCAAAACATCCCCGGGGGAAGATTGAGTCCGCCGGTCAGTTTCTGCATATCGTTGGCAATCATCTCGTCAACCTGCTTCAAAGCTTCGTTAACCGCCGCCAGGATCAGGTCTTCGAGCATTTCGCGATTCTCCTCGCTGAGCACCTCCGGGTCAATCTGCAGCGAAAGCAGCTCCTTGTGCCCGTTGACCTCGGCCCGCACGGCACCGCCGCCGCTGCTGCTCTGCACCGTTCTTTCACCGAGCTGCTCCTGCATCTTCGCCATCTCTGTCTGTGCCTTCTGCACCTGTTTCAGGATCTTGCCCATTCCGCCTTTCATCTACAGGCCTCCTTTGGCTAAACTTCAAATACCTCTCCGGGAAATAGCTCGACCGCTTCCTCAAAGCTGTAGGAAGACTTCTCTTTTCGAGCGGGCCCATCAGCCCCTTTCCCCGTGGGGGAGGGGGGCATGGTGGGCGAAACAGCCTTTTCGACAGCGCTGCTTTCCGGTTCAAAAGCAGCATAACGAACTTCAAGCCTGAGCTGGCGGGAAAGTACCTTGTGGCAGCTCTCTTCCAGAAGAAGGCGCTGCTCTTTTTGCTGGACCCGCTCTCCGGCATAATCGCCCGATTCATAGATCAGGATCAGACGCTTTCCTTCGAGCCGGTGTTCCCGGGAGGCATTGAGGTTCCGGTAAACGGCTTTGTTCTCCCCCCGCACCATTTTGAGCAGCCGCTCCCACCAGTCCGTCGCCTCTGCAACGGCAGGCACCCCTTCCGGTACAGCAACCTGTTTCTCCATTACCGGCGTCGCTGCGGGCTGTTCCGGCTTCGGGACAGCGGCGTCATGGATTTCGGTCTCAGCCCTTCCCGGGGCGCTTTGCCCTTCTGCCTGCCTGACCCGGGGTTTTTTCGCCGGACCGGCCACATGCTCCTGCTCAGCCCGGACCGCAGCCTCTGCCGACAGCTCTTCCCGATGCAGCAGGCGGATCATCCTGATGAAAGCAACCTCAAGAATAAATTGAGGGTAATGAGCATAACGCATCTCTCCAGCTAGCCCGTGCAGTAGCTCGATCAGCTCGAGCAAGTGAACCCGCTTGAACCGGCCCCGGAATTGCTCAAGCAATTCCTCGAATCCATAATAGCTCTCCTCCAGCCGCAATTTGCCCGGAGTCCCGCCAAGAAGAAGCCTGCTGAAGAAAAATGTCAGGTCCCGCGACAACATGATCAGATCGCGGCCGCTGAAGATGATCTCCTGCAGTGTCTCCAGACCGGTTTCCAGATCGCCATCTGCCAGCGCCTCGATCAGGGTGCCGATGGTTTCGACCCGGGTCACCCCGGTCAGGGAGCGAACATGTTCCGCCGAAAGGGGCCCCTCGCCATAGGCGCTGCACTGTTCCAGAATCCCGAGAGCATCCCTCATGGAACCCTCGGCCAGACGGGCCATCAGACGCACCGCCTCATCCTCGGCCTGCCAGCCCTCGGCGACGATCACCTGCCGGATCTTTTCGCCGATCTGCTCCACCGTCAGCAAGTGAAAGTCAAAGCGCTGGCAGCGGGATACAACCGTCGAGGGAAGCCGGGCCGGATCGGTCGTCGCCAGGATGAAGATGACCCCGGGCGGCGGCTCCTCCAGGGTCTTCAGAAAGGCATTGCAGGCCTCGTTGGTGAGCATATGAGCCTCATCGATGATATAGACCTTGTAACGGCTCTCTCCGCTGGCGTAGCGGGTTTTTTCCCGCAGATCCCGGATCTCGTCGATGCCGCGATTCGAAGCGGCGTCCATCTCGATCACATCCAGCGAGACCCCGGCGGCGATATTGCGGCAGGGCGGACATTCCCCGCAGGGCTCCGGAACCGGGTACCGGTGGCAATTCACAGCCCGGGCAAGGATCTTGGCGGTCGTGGTTTTACCCGTCCCCCGGGGACCGCAGAACAGATAGGCGTGGGCCAGCTGACCGCGGGAAAGAGCATGACTCAAGGTCCGGGTAACATGATCCTGCCCCGTGATCTGGGCAAAGGCCAGCGGACGCAGCCGCCGGTAAAGGCTCAGATAAGCCATCAAAGCACTTCCATTTCGGGATAATTATATCTGGCCGTGCACCTGCCTTTGTTCTCCGCCCCCAGGCGCTGGCCGGACAGTTGGCTCCAGCCCGGCAGCCCCGTGGCACCCGCAAGCTCTCATTTACCGCTGCTTCCTCCCGGACCTGACGGGGTTCATGAGTTTGCGCCGCACGGGACCGGACCTTCAACACTACTTGC
>JAAZPS010000086.1 GCA_012797095.1 Bacillota bacterium
CTTCAGTTTTGCTGGAAACAAACAAACTATCTTTTGTCTATCCGGGGCAGCCTGAAAACGCCCCCCCAGCCCTGGCGGAGATCGATCTTCGGGTCGAAACGGGCGAATATATTGCGCTTATGGGGGCCAGCGGCTCCGGCAAGACAACACTGCTCAAACAGTTCAATGCCCTGCTCCGCCCCACCTCCGGAGAGGTCCATGTTGGGGGCGCCTCCACCGCGGAGGAGGGATCGCTTGCGCGGATCCGTACGCTTTGCGGCATGATCTTTCAGAATCCGGATAACCAGATTGTCGGGGCTACCGTGGAGGAGGATGTCGCCTTTGCCCTGGAGAATCGGGCGGTCCCGCCCGCCGAGATCCGCCGCCGGGTGGCCGCTGCTCTGGCACTGCTGGGGATCACCCATCTGGCCGGGTTTCCGCCACACCTGCTTTCAGGCGGTGAGAAACAGAAGGTAGCCCTGGCCGGTCTGATCGCTGCGGAGCCCCGCTGCCTGCTGCTGGATGAACCGACGGCCATGCTCGATCCGGCCGGACAGGCGGTGTTTGTCGAGACGGTCCGGCGGTTGAATCGGGAGCAGGGAATTACCGTGATTCATATAACCCATTTTCCCGAAGAGGCCGCCCTCGCCGGACGGGTGCTTGTTCTGGACAAAGGGCGCCTGCTGAAGGAGGGTCCGCCTTCAGAAATCTTAACCGATCTGGCGCTGCTGCGCACCCTCGGGTTGAGAACGACTGCTGCCGGGGAGCTGGCCGCCCTGCTTCGCGAAGACGGTTTTCCTTTACCCGGGGGGATTCTGCATGATCAGGAGCTGGCTGAGCAATTATGTTCATACGCACAAAAAATTTAAGCTATACCTATCTGGCCGGAACACCGCTCATGGTCAGGGCACTCCGCGGGATCGATCTGGCTATTGCCCGGGGCAGCTTCACCGTACTGCTGGGTGCCTCCGGTTCGGGCAAGTCAACCCTGCTGCAGCATTTCAACGGCCTGCTGCGGCCGACGGAGGGTTCCATCCTGATCGAGGGCGAACCCCTGAAATACGGCCGTCGGGAGCTGCGGGAGCTGCGGCGCCGGATCGGTCTTGTTTTTCAGGAACCGGAAAGCCAATTTTTCAGCGAAACCCTCTTCGACGAGATCGCCTTTGCGCCGCGCAATTTTGGCCTGACGCCTTCTCTTGTTCAAGAGAGGGTCTCGCAGGCGCTGCGGCAGGTTGGTCTGGATGATCCTGCCCTGGTGAACAGATCCCCTTTTCATCTCAGCGCCGGCCAGCAGCGTCTGGCGGCGATCGCTGCGGTCCTGGCAATGCAGCCCCAGGCGCTCATTCTTGACGAGCCGGGCTCCGGCCTGGATCAGGTCGGTCAGCAGAGGCTGTTCTCTCTGCTGCAGCAGCTTAACCGGGCGGGGGTGACAGTGGTGGTGGTGACTCACCGGCTGGAGCAGATCGTGCCGTTGGCCGATCATTTTCTCGTCCTTCATCGGGGCAGGTTGGTTTTGCAAGGTCCCCCGGAGGGGATCTTTTCCCGGGTGGAAGAGCTGCATCGCTGCGGCCTCTCCGTACCCCCGGTGATGAAGCTGGTGGAAGTGCTCCGCAAAGCCGGGCTGCCGCTCTCCCCGGCGCTCCATTCCCTGGAGGAGCTCCGCAGGGAGATCGGAGCATGGTGGAAGGGGGGGGACGCTCCTTGAGCCGCAGTATTACCCTGGGAAGCTATCTTCCCGGAGACTCTTTTCTCCACCGGGCCAACCCGCGTTTCAAGATCTTGATCCTGCTGCTCTTTCTGGCAGCGCTCTTCATGATGAAGAGCTTTACCGGGTTGGGTCTGGTGCTGGTTCTGCTGCTCCTGATCATGCTCGCCGTGCCGGTCCCGTGGCGCTACCTGGCCGGGGGACTGCGGCCGCTGGGCTATATCATCCTGTTTACGGTTGTGATCTATTTCTTTTTCACCAAGGGGGGGCTGGTCTTGCTGCGCCTGGGCCCGCTGACAGTGGAGCAGGCCGGGGTGAGCGCGGGGCTTTTCATGATCCTGCGGTTGGCCGGGCTGGTCTTCGTCTCCATGCTTCTGACTTTAA
>JAAZPS010000087.1 GCA_012797095.1 Bacillota bacterium
GCGTAGCCCCCGTTCAGCCGGCCGACAATGTTCTCGCGGGGCACCTTGACATCGCGGAAGACGAGGCGTGCGGTGCCCCCGCCGCGGCAGCCCATCAGTCCGTAAAGGTATTTCGTCTCCACCCCCGGCCCCCGCTCCACGATAAAGGCGGAGATCCCCTCCTGCGGTCTGACTCCGGGATCGGTCACCGCATAGACCAGGAAAAAATCGGCTCCTTCACCGCCGACGATGAAGCGCTTCTGCCCGTTGAGCAGGAAATAATCGCCTTTATCCTCGGCGCGGCTGCGGGAACCGAAAAAGTCGGAACCGCCGGTCGGTTCGGTGAGACATTCGGCGGCAAACAGATCGCCTTTGAGCAGCGGACGCACATATTTTTCTTTCTGCTCGCCGGTGCCGTGCAGCACGATGGCATCGCAGACCAGCTCGGCGCCGACGCCGAAGACGCAGGCAAATTCATAACCGAGTGTGCCGACCTCCTCGAGGGCCATGCAGGTGGTGACCCAACCCATCCCCCGGCCGCCCCATTCCTTCGGATAGCGGTTTCCGAACAGGGAGCGCCGGCCGGCCTCTTTCAGGAATTCCCGGGGAAATTTGATCTCGTCGCGATCCATCGCCAGGATCATCTCGCGAGGGACCCATTTAACCAGCTCCCGCACCTCGTCTCTGAAGTTCAGCTGCTCTTCTGTTAACAGATAATCAAACATGGTCCCACCCCTTCTTCAGTCTCTGGTAAAACCATGTTAACACAATAGATTCAATATTTCACCCCTTCAACAACTGCCAAGCACATCAACCGCTGCGGCCTGCTCCCACGGCGGGAGCTTTTCTCCAGATTATGCCATCATTAAAAGAAGGCTCCGGAGAGAGAATATATTCGAGGAGGTGCCGTAGATGAAAATGACTGTTGATCAGATGCTGCAGAAGGGCAACCGGAGCAGCATGGCCGTCGCCGGGATGGGCCTCGTCGTTACCGGTATCGGGAAAGCGGTCGGCGGGACAATCGGGGCCGGGATAATGGGGTTTGGCCTGGCCCAGGTTGTCCTGGGTCTGGCCGATATGTTCAGACCGATACTTCCGAAGTGAACAAAGAATAAGGGGGATTACCCCCCTTTTCTTTATTCCTGATCCGCTGCCGGTTAACTGAGCCGGTCAGCGGTTATCTGCTGCCCGCCCTTTCCAGGGCCAGCCGTTCCTGCATTGCGCGGTGCTCTTCAGCGATTCCCCGCGGGAGCCGCTCGCCAAATTGCTCGAAGAAGCGGCGGTGATCATCCAGCTCCTTTTGCCAATCCCCCGGGTCAACCGCAAAAAGCTCGGCGATCTGCTCCGCGGATATCTCCAGCCCGTTCAGATCGATTTCACCCTTTGCGGGGACAAAGCCGATGGGCGTCCGCACAGTGCCGGCTTCTTCCCGGGTCCGCTTGACGATCCAGTTGAGCACCCTGAGATTATCGCCAAAACCGGGCCAGATATAGTGCCCGGCATGATCCTTCTTGAACCAGTTCACATGGAATACTTTTGGCGGGTTTTCAAGATCCTTTCCAAATTCAAGCCAGTGATCGAAATAATCGGCCATGTTGTAGCCGCAGAAAGGGAGCATGGCCATGGGATCGCGCCGCACCTTCCCCTGCTTGCCGTACTGGGCTGCAGTGATCTCCGAGGCCATCGTCGCCCCCGTGTAGACACCGTGGCGCCAGCTGAATGTTTCGTAGACCAGGGGCGCCAGCCGGGAGCGGCGCCCGCCTAGAACGATTGCCGAGAGCGGAACACCGCGTGGATTATCCCATTCCGCAGAGATGGTCGGACACTGGACCACCGGCACGGTAAAACGGGAGTTCGGGTGGGCACCCGGGATCGGTTTCCCCGCTTCATCGGTCAGCCCCGGCTTCCAGGGGCGGCCGTCCCAGGCGATCCCCGTGGCGGGTGGGTCCCCCTCGCCGTCTTCCCACCAGATATCCCCATTCCCGGTTAAAAGAACGTTGGTGAAGATGGTGTTGCGGCGGATCGAGGCCAGCGCATTGGGGTTGGAGCGTGAATTTGTTCCCGGAACGACACCGAAGAAACCTGTTTCCGGATTGATCGCCCAGAGCCGGCCGTCTTCGCCGGCCCGGATCCAGGCGATATCATCGCCGACGGTCCAGACCTTGTAGCCCTGCTTCCGGAAATGCTCCGGCGGAACCAGCATGGCCAGATTGGTCTTGCCGCAGGCGCTGGGGAAAGCAGCGGCAATATAGTCCACCCTGCCCTCCGGATCTTCGATTCCCATGATCAGCATATGCTCGGCCAGCCAGCCCTCATTGCGGCCAAACCAGCTCGCCAGGCGCAGACTGAGGCACTTTTTCCCCAGCAGAACATTACCGCCGTAGCCCGAGCCGACGCTCCAGATGGTATTATCTTCGGGGAAGTGCAGGATCAGCCTGCGTTCGGGATCAAGATCCGCTTTGCTGTGCAGTCCCCGGGTAAAATCATCGCTATCTCCAAGCTGCTCCAGAATCTTCCGGCCGGAGTGGGTCATGATCAGCATATTGAGCACCACGTAGATGCTGTCGGTCAGTTCAATACCGATCTTGCTGAAGGGAGAGCCGGGCGGCCCCATCGAAAAAGGAATCACGTACATCGTCCGTCCTTCCATCGCACCCCGGAAATATTCCCCGGCGCGGCGGTAGCCTTCTGCCGGCTCCATCCAGTTGTTGGTCGGACCGGCATCCTCCTTTTTCGATGTACAGATGTAGGTGAGCTGTTCGGTCCGGGCGACATCGTTTACCGCAGTGCGGTGGTAGATGCAATCCGGCCACTTTTTTTGATCCATCCCGATCATCTCACCCGTGGCGATGGCCTCCCTTTCCAGCTCCTTTTTTTGCTCCTCGCTGCCGTCAATCCAGACAATTTGATCGGGCCGACAGAGCTGCTCCATCTCCGAGATCCACTGGTGCAAAGCTCTATTGCTGATCATCCAAACACACCTTTCCTTACAGGATACCCCCCTTACCGGTTGAAGGGGGGACCGAATTGCGATCTATTCGCCAATTCGGTCTGTACTTTTTACATTTATAACACAATTCATTTTAAAGTTCCACAAGAAAAGAGATCTTAAACGCTGAAATAGATTCTTTTCAAGATAAAATATGTCTCTACCTTAAAAAGGTGTTCAGGTAAAAAGCCCAGAGCTGCTCTCCCTGAAAAAGGACAACAGCGTAGGCGATGGCGATAAAGGGTCCGAAGGGGATGGGCGTTTTCCCGCCCTTTCGCTTGACGATTAGCACGATCATCCCGACAAAAGCTCCGAGAAGTACGGCGATAAAGAATACGAGGATCAGATCGAACCAGCCCGCCAGGAATCCGAGTGCGGCCAGCAATTTGATATCGCCTCCCCCCATTCCTCCCCGGGTGACCAGGGCTATGAGCAGGGTGATCCCCCCCCCGGCCAGGAGCCCCAGGGCGGCGTCGGTCCAGGAAAGAGCGGGGCCGAGCAGCTGCCAGAGGAGCGCCCAGAGAAAGATGAGCCCCACAAA
>JAAZPS010000009.1 GCA_012797095.1 Bacillota bacterium
AGCAGCTCGCTGACCCTCTCCATACGCTGTTTGTTCTTCATCCTGGGCTGGTGGATCTCGACCGGTTCGCCGATGATATCGCCAACCGTCATCCGCGGGTTGAGCGAGGCGTACGGATCTTGAAAGATCATCTGCATCTGGCGCCGGTTTTTCAGGCGCCGGGAGCTGCTCGCCCGGGCCAGGTTGACCCCTTTGTAGATCACCGAGCCCGCGGTCGGTTCGTAAAGACCGATGATCGTGCGGCCCACGGTAGTCTTGCCGCAGCCGCTTTCGCCGACCAGCCCGAGGGTTTCACCGGTCCGGATGGTGAAGGTGACCCCATCGACCGCTTTCAACCAACTGCTGCTGAAAAGGTTGCTTTCCTGTAGAAAATGTTTCTTCAATCCGTTTACTTCCAGGATCGGTGTTGTCTGGGCCGGAATCGGGACCATCATCAGGAGACCCCCTTCTTGAATTCGACTGTCGGTGCGTGGGGATGGTTCAGCCAGCATCTGACCCGGCTGCCGTTGAAGAAGGGCGGCATCTCCCGGGAGCAGATCCCCATGGCGTAATCGCACCGGGGCAAGAATGGGCAGCAGGTGAAGTGCTGCAGCAGATCCGGGGGCTGCCCCCAGATGGGGGTCAACTTCTGTCCCTTCACCGCATCGAGCCGGGGGACCGATTTCAGCAGGCCCCAGGTATATGGATGGAGCGGTTCCTTCAGCACCTGGTCAAGGGTCCCGGTTTCAACGATCTGCCCGGCATACATCACCAGGATCCGGTCAGCCTGGCCGGCGACAACTCCAAGATCGTGGGTGATCAGGATGATCGCCGTGCGGAAGCGTTCCTTCAGCCCCTTGATCAGCTCCAGGATCTGCGCCTGGACGGTAACGTCGAGGGCGGTGGTCGGCTCGTCGGCGATGATCAGCTGTGGCTCGCAGGCCAGGGCCATGGCGATCATCACCCGCTGCCGCATCCCTCCGCTGAACTGGTGGGGGTACTGCTTCAGGCGGCTCTCCGGTTCCGGAATGCCGACAAGTTGGAACAGCTCCACCGCCCGCTGCAGCGCCTTTTTCCGGGTCATGCCCTTGTGCAGCCGCAGGTTTTCCGTGACCTGCGTGGCGATGGTCAGAACCGGGTTCAGGTAGGTCATCGGATCCTGGAAGATCATTCCGATGGAATTGCCCCTGATCTTCTGCATCTGTTTCTCGTTTTTCCGCAAAATCTCTTCCCCGTTGAAGATGATCGAACCGCCGGTGATTTTGCCGGGGGGGGAGGGGATCAGCTGCATGATCGACTGGGCGGTAACGCTTTTGCCACAGCCCGATTCCCCGACGATGGCGACCACCTCGCCGGGAGCGACGACAAAATCGACCCCGCGGACCGCTCTGACCACACCGGCGTAAGTTCTGAATTCAACTTCAAGATTGCTGATCTGCAACAGATATTCCACCAGAAAGACCTCCTACTTTCGCATCTTCGGATCGAGGGCATCGCGCAAACCGTCACCCAGAAAATTAAAGGCCAGCAGGGTGATGCAGATCGCTGCCGCGGGGAAAAAGAGCAGGTGCGGGTGCGATTTCAGGCTGACCAGAGCATCCGAGGCGAGCATCCCCCAGCTGGCCCGCGGGGCGGATACCCCCAGGCCGATAAAGCTGAGGAAGGCTTCGGTAAAGATCGCCTCCGGTATGGCCAGGGTCGCGGTAACGATGACGGCGCCCATGCTGTTGGGAATGAGGTGGCGCAGCAGGATCCGCGTCCGGGGAGCCCCGATGGTATGTGCGGCCATCACGAATTCCTGCTCCTTCAGCGTCAGGATCTGCCCGCGCACGATCCGGGCCATATCCAGCCAGTAG
>JAAZPS010000088.1 GCA_012797095.1 Bacillota bacterium
GCCTCCGGATAGGGAAAGGCCATGAAACTGACATTTATATTCTGGCCGGTGATAATACCGGCGCCGTCGGTGGCCTTTATTTCGGAGAATTTATTCAGATCGGCAGTATAGGTTCCCTGAACCAGAAGCGGGACATAATTGGGATCTTTCTTCCGGGTGGTCTTACCGTCATAATCCTGATAGGCAACTGTCCCGCCGACCTCGAGATTGTTCTTCATCTTGATGACGATGCGAAGGTTACCGCTTTTTCCCTCCAGGACGGCAGCTTCGATCTTTTCTCCGTCCAGATAATAATCGATCTGAAAATCAACAGGCAAACTTTTGTTGGTGATCCCCTCGTAGTAGATATCGCCCTCCTGGAGCAGGTTGCTGTCCCAGAGGATGACATTTTCTCGCAGAGCGGGGGTGGCTTCCGAGGTCATATTGTTGATCGTCTGGTAATCCCCGTAGTCCTTGATCTTTTCGGCCTCTGCATTGTTGCATTGATAGATCCGGTTGACGATCCTCTGATCGACCACCCGGCCTTCGGGATCGAGCACCACGTAGACGGTTTCGTTTTTATAGGCGAGGCTCTCCCTGCCTTCCTCGTTCAGGGGTTCCGCTTTCGAGGGGGGTGCTGTCTCCTGCTTGCTTCCTCCACCCGTTTCCGGTGTGGAGATAACATAGAACAGGCCAAAGCCCGCCAGCAGGGTTGATAGGATGATGAACAGGAACGGTAGAACGATCCGTTTAAATATTTTCATTAGAGAGACCTCCCCGTACTTATTCCAGCAATATGATCAAGGATCATCCCGCATTCAAGCGGGTTCTGTTTTTTCCTGTGGCGCTATTTTTGAAGCTTTCCTTTTTACCCTGGCTGCCGCCGGCCAGCCGATGGTGGTTTTGGCGATGAGCTTATCGCAGATCAGGTAAAGCGGGGGCAGACCGAAAAAGATCACCAGCATGCTGATCAGGGCGCCCCTTCCGATGAGCATGGTCATCTCTTCGGTGGTCTTGATACTGGCGATCAGGGCTATCCCGAGGGTTGCCGAGGCCAGCGTCAGTGCACTCGTCAGAATGCTCTGGCCGGCATCCTCGATGGTCTGTCTGAGGGCATCCACCCTCCGGTCGAAAAGGAAGATATTTTCCTGGTACCGCAGTCCAAAAAGGATCGCATAATCAACGGTCGCCCCCAGCTGGATCGCCCCGATAATCATCGGGGTCAGCGATGAGACGGTCAGGTTTTGGAAATAGGTACAGCTTAGATTGATCCAGATGGCTAGCTCGATGGCGATGATCAAGATGACGGGAATTGATAAAGATTTGAAACTGATCGCGATGATCAGAGCAATGCAGACAATCGAGACAATGGCAACATTGCGGGCATCGGTATCGACCAGCGAGGCCAGATCCCGGGTCATTGCCGAGGGGCCGGTCACGTAGAAATGATCATGAAGCCCGGCAGCAGCTTCTTTGATCTCATCAACGGCCTCAAAAATGGCAAGCTCGTCATCCATGGTTTTCAGGAAAGCAAGGCAATAGCGGTAATCCGTCCCGGTGAATTCGTTGAGCACCTCATCGGGGATAAGCGGTTCCGGAATGGCCAGATCGACCTGCTCCGAGATCGCCACCACCGAATCGACCGCCTCGATCTTGTTCAGCTCGGCGACCAGCTGATGCTCTTTTACCCTTCCTTCATCCTTCGTGATCACATAGATCGGATCGGAGACGCCAAACGCCTTGGTGATCTCCTGGGTATCCTCTGTCGATCTGGCCCCTCGCGGCAGATAATGCTGATTTGAATAATAGTAGTTGACCTTGTTTTGGGCGATAAAAGAGGGGACCATGAGCAGGAAAAAGAGTATCAAGAAGACCCATCTGCCTTTGACGATGAAGCGGGCCAGCGGCTTGAACGAGGGCAGCAGGGTTCGATGGCTGAACCTGCTGCTGTATCTATTAAAAACCAGAAGAAGGCTGGGCAGCAGGGTCAGGTTGACCAGCAGGCTGATGGCAATACCCTTACCCAGAACCATCCCCATATCCCGGCCGATCCCGTTTTGCATCACCAGCAGAGCGGCAAAACCGCCGATGGTCGTCAGCGCACTCGAGGCGATCGCCACTGCGGTCTTGCTGACGGCCGTTCCCATCGCTTTTCCAAGGGAGTCCTCCTTACCCCTCTCTTCCTCGTAACGGTGCATCAGGAAGATCGAGTAATCGAGGGATATTCCCAACTGCATCACCGCAGCGATCGATGCGGTCATGAAGGAGATCTCTCCCAGGAAGATATTCGTGCCCATATTGATCAGCACCGCCACGCCCACAGAGGCCAGAAAAAGGATCGGATCAAGGTAGGAGCTGATCGAAAGGTTCAGGATGAGCAGGATCATGACGACGGCAACAGCAGCATAAAGCAAGATCTCGCTGTCTACGGTCTCCTGCATCTCCGTGATAATGGCCGGTTCGCCGCCAAAAAGAATGTCGGGATCGCCGCCGGTAACCTCCTTGATCCGCCTGACCGCGTTATTTGTCATCTCCGTGCGGGCATTCTCGGTGAATTGTACCTGCAAAAGGACACTGTCCTCGGAGGAAAAACGTTCCTTGATCACCGGTTCGATGAACTCGACAGGAACGTAGATATCGGCATAATCCCCCAGCCAGACAACCTTGTCGACGCCTTCGACTGCTTCGATTGCGGAGATCAGCCTTTCGACCTGCCAGGCCGGTTTCTCCCGGACCATGATCAGCCCCATGCCGGACAGGGCAAATTCTGATTCCAGAACCTCTTCCCCCTGTTTGGAATTGAGTGCATCGGGCATATATGAAAGCAGATCATAATTGGTCTGGGTGAGGATATATCCGGCGATGGAGGGGATCAGAATGATCAGGTAGGCGATGATGATCGCTTTGCGGTATTTGACGACAAAATTTCCCAGCCAGGCCATCGATGAGCATTCCTCCGGGTAAAACAGTAAGTTTGTTTTAATAATATGATTAAAACAACTATTTAAAACCTATGTTTCATACTAACTGTTCCCGAAAGATTTGTCAACTGTTTTCAAAAATAGATTCCGGAAGATGGCTGGCGGGCGGTTCCGGGCGGCTCCCTCCGAAAATGGGTCGTCGCAGACCGCGGCGGTCTTGCTATGACCAATACGGCGGGTGCTATCAAGGGCTGGAGCGGCAACAAGGGGGCCAAATTCGGCTGCGCGAATGATCAGTTGAACCGGCTGCACCTTCACGTTGTTTCCGAAGGCCGCAAATAGCCGGCAGGTGATCAAAGTTCCCGGCGCAGTAGCGCTGTTACCTTTCCGGGTCTGCCCTTGCCGATAGGCTGGCCGTTGATTGAAACCAGCGGCATGATTCCCAGAAGCGAATTGGTCAAAAACGATTCCCCGGCCCGGCAAAGATCATCCGGGTAAATTTTTGACTGGAGCGCCTTGATCCCCAGATTTTTCGCCAGCAGCAAAACCCGGGCGCGCATGATCCCCGGCAGCAAGCCGCTTTCAGGAGGCGGGGTGAGCAATTTGTTATCGATCACCAGGAAAATATTGCTGGCGGTTGATTCGGCAACCTCGCCCAGACAGTTGACGAAGATCCCCTCATCGGCTCCGACGGAGGCGGCTTCCATCTTTCCGACAATATTCTCCAGACAGTTAAGGGATTTAAGCTTAACCAGGGGCGAGCGGTGATTGCGGGGGAAACTGATCAGGGTGCCGCTGAAGCCCCGCCTGTACAGCTCCTCCGGGTACGGTTCCCCGGGGTACCCTGTTACGGCCACGGTGGGGACGGGGTTAACGGCGGGGAGAAATCCCCTGCCCGGGTGCTCCCCCCTGGTTACGGTCAGGCGCAGAACACCGTTCCGCAATTTCCCGGAGACCTGCTCCATGCCGCGGGATATTGCATTTTCGGGGAAATTGATCTTCAGCACGCTGCAGCCGCGGTGCAGCCGGGCCAGATGCTCTTTCCAGTACTGCGGTTCATGGTTGCATAGGCGGACGGTTTCGAACAATCCGTCACCATAGAGAACCCCGCGGTCGTGCAGCCCCAGCAAAGGTTTGGCCGGATCTACAAAATTATCGTTCATCCAGGCAATTCCTGACATATCTTCACTCCTTCCCGGTATCCCAGGGCTTCGAGCAGCGCCCGGGCCTTGGTCATCGTCTCCTGGAATTCGGCCTCGGGCTCGGAACGGTCAATGATCCCCCCGCCCACCTGAAAGTAGGCTCTGTTATCCTTGATGATGAAGGTCCTGATGACCGTATTCAGATCTGCCGCTCCATTGAACCCCAGGTAGCCGATCGAGCCGGTGTAGATTCCTCTCTTTACCGGCTCGAGCTGTTCAATGATCTCCATGGCCCTTTTTTTGGGGGCGCCGGAGATCGATGCTCCGGGAAATGTGGCCAGCAGCAGATCTACGAGATCTTTATCCGGGGCCAGTTTCCCGCGCACGGTTGAGACCAGGTGAAACACTGTCGGGTGTTCTTCCAGGCCAAACTGCTCCAGCACTTCCACGCTATCATCAGAGCATATCCGCCTCAATTCACTGCACCCCAGTTCGGTGATCAAGGCCAGTTCGGCCCGATCTTTTTCGCTTTGCAGCAGCTCTTCCCGCAGCAGCAGATCTTCGGCAGTGTTCTTCCCCCGGGGCCGGGTCCCCTTGATCGGCCTGCTCTCCACCCGACGATTCTCCACCTTTACCAAACGTTCGGGAGAGGCGCAGGCCAGATCCAGTTCCGGGTAGTGTAGATAGGCGGCAAAGGGGGCCGGGTTGATCCGGCGCAGTTCGAGGTAAAGCTGCCAGGGGCATTCTGTCAGCCTGCATGAAAAACGCTGTGAAAGAATGGCTTCCGAAATCTCACCCGAATCGATATATTTCTGGAGCTGTTTCACGGCAGTGCAGTAAGAATCAGCGGTGAAATGGCCGTAGATCTCGGTAAGGCCGCCGGGTTTGTTGTTCCCCCGGCCGCTATTATCGGAAAAAATCTCTCCCGGAACAGGGCTGTTTTTCTGTTCACAGCAGAGTATCTGCTGCAGCTCCCGCAGGCGCTGCTCCGCCCGAATTTCAGCCTGCCGGCCCCGCTCCGGCAATCCTGTCGAGGTGAGATAGCTTTTGCCCGTACGGTGATCGTGGATCAGCAGCCGGTCGTAGAATCCCAGGTAACAATCAGGCAGGCCCAGATCGTCTTTGGCCGGGGGGGGAATCTCTTCGATCAGCCGGTTAAGATCGTAGGCAAAATAACCGAAGGCGCCCGCTGTAAGCGGTACCCGGGGATCACTTTCAGCCCGGTACCTTTTCATCAGCACACGCAAGGCCTGGAAGGGGTCTCCCCTTTTTGTTTCCCAGAGGCCGTTTTCCAGAACAGAGATCTGCTCCCCCTTGCTTTTGAAAACAAGGAAGGGGTCACTGGCTATTAGCGAAAAACGTCCCAGACCTTCAAGATTCAGCCCGCTGTCCAGAAAGATACTGTAGGGCTGTTTCCGGAGAGATTCAAAAACATGGACCGGCTTTCCCGGGGATACCTCTGCAACGATCAATTTCAAGCGCCTCCTTCGACATTCAATAAAAAAACCAGCACCGTTGTACTGGTTCGCATCCCAATTTTTAGCGTCCTCCAAGCCTGTCCCCGCGGTCAATATGTAATTGTGGTCTCAGTATTTCACAGATAACAACTTTTGTCAAAGCGCGGCGAGACGCCGCGCTTATTTTCCTGGAATGCAACCGGGCTTGTAGTACAATTTGGAAAGGAAAACGGAATTTGCTTGGAGGGTTATCTTCATGAGCCGTCAGCCAGAATCGCCCACCAGGTAGAGTAAATATCCAGATGTTCGGCCAGGGATGGCAATAAGGGCTTTACACACCGTTGGAGACGTTCACTCCTATCCTTGCTCGAGATGTGGCGATGAGTCAAAGTCACCGTCCCCTTGACTCAAAAGTCACCGTCCCCTTGACTCAGAGGTTGAGCTTTTCCAGCTCCAGCAGGTACATCTTTTTGTCGAGGCCGCCGCCGTAGCCGACCAGCTTTCCATCGGCCCCGATGACCCGGTGGCAGGGGACGATGATGGCGATGGGATTTCTGTTGTTGGCCATCCCCACCGCCCGGGCCGCTTTCCCGTTGCCCGCGGCCTGTGCGATCTGAGCGTAGCTTCTGGTCTCGCCGTAGGGGATCTCCTGCAGGGCCCGCCATACCTTCAGCTGGAAGGCGGTTCCCTCGAGGGCAAGGGGCAGCTCGAAGTGCTTGCGCTTGCCGTTGAAATACTGCTCCAGCTGCCTGGCGGCCTCCCTTAACAGGGCCGTCTCCCTGACAACAGCCTCATCGGATTTGGTTTCATTGAAGAAATGAAGCCCGGTAATGGCCGCCCCCTGCTGCGCTATCAGGATCCTGCCCGGCGGTGAATCGTAAAAGAGGATGCTTTCCTGATCCATGATGCCCTCCCGGGGCTTTCCGCCCCCCCGCAAATTCAACCTCCAATCAAGATTACCCCTTTTGGGCCGCCCCGGCAAGCATTTGAGTCAAGGGGACGGACACTTTGACTCACAGGAACGAAAAATCTGCGGATAATTCCCCCGGCCTATCCCGGAGGCCTACCCGTCCCTTTTGCGGAAATTCAGGCCGGAGGGCCAATACGGTCGCGGTGCCGCTGGTAGAGATAGGATACCCCGAGCAGGATCAACCCCGAGATGACCAGGGAGATGATCCGGTAAGCCAGCTCCAGGAAACTCAGATCAAAGAGGAGCACCTTGGCCACGGTCAGGCCAAAGAGGCCGATGGCGGCATAACGCAGCAGGGGCAGTTTGCGGATAAAACCGGCGATCATCAGCGCAGCGGCATAAACACCCCAGAACAGGGAGATGGCCAGCAGGGCTATATTTTGGTAGTAATCCTCGGCACCGGTACGCCAGGCCAGGGCCTGGCCAAGGCGTTCCAGCTCCAGGCTGCAGAAAAGCAGCAGCAGCACACCGGCTGCCCCGGCCAGCACCAGGCTCTCTTTCGGGGGGCTGCTCTCCTTCAGATAGCGGTGGTAGAGGCTGCTTAAAAAAAGTAGCAGGAGCATAAATCCGAATGTCAGCAGGGCCGTCCTGTTGAGCAGAAAACGGAAATGATCCGGTTGATAGTAGCGGTCCCATTCGACCGAGAGCAGCCGGAGCAGCGCCAGGGAGAGAACGAACCAGAAACCGGGATGAATGCGCCGGTCTGCCAGGCGCAGCCCCAGGTAGCAGAGCAGGGCTGCCTGCAGGCTCCAGGCGACAAAGATCCAGCAGTCCTTCAGTTGCAGTGGCACAAAAAGAACCAGCAGCGCCGCTGACAGGGCGAAGGCGGTAAAGTAGGCCCGGGGATCGCGCCGCGAGGCCGGCAGCAGCAGGAAGCCGACCAGCAGGTAGAGGGCAGCCAGTGCAAGGGTGAACCAGCCGACGGCGTCGGGGTAGTCGCCGTGCAGGTTCAACCAGCTCAGGCCGTAGTAGAATGCCGCGCCGGTGATCATCAGGCCCAGCTCCGGGGGTTCCAGGGGGCGGCGCTGCACGATCACGCAGAGCAGCAGCGGTGCAAGGAAAAGCAGCAGAAAGATGGTGAAATAGAGCTGAGCCGCCGTTACCGGCAGGCCCAGAGCGGGGTTGCCGAGGCGGTAAAGCACGGTCCAGACGAGAAAACCGCCCGTCAGGAAAAATGAGATTGTCCCCAGGAAACGCCAGCGTTTGAAATAAACCATGGCCATAAGACCGAGGTTGAGCAAGATCAGGTAGAGCATCATCAGGGCAAAACGCGGCTCCTCGGCCACGAACAGGGCGGGATTAAGGAAGCCGGTCAGCAGTCCGAGAACGGCCACGGCGCGGGCATTCTGGTAGAGAGCAAGCAGGACCGCTCCGATCGTCACCAGGATCAGCAGGCTCATCCCGGTGCTGTCCGAGATCAGCTCGTAGTAATAAAAGGAGGCGAAGATGGTGAAATAGAGCAGGGCGATGCCGCCCCCGGTCAGTCCCTGGCCGTAGGCGCTGAAACCGCGGCGCCTGTTTCTTTCGCCGAGCCACAGCAGGACCGCCGCGGCAAGGATGCCGACGGCGATTCTGACCGTTTCATCGATCCAGCCCCAGTCGTAAGCCAGTTTCAAGAAGAAGGCTGCCCCCAGAAGAAAGACGAGCATGCCGACCCGGTTGAGCCAAACCCCGCCGATCCTTGCCTCCAGGTCCCGGCTCTTTTGTGCCGGGAAGGAGGGAGAGACGGTGTGAGGCGGTGCTGCCGCCTCCGTCGGCTTGTCACCGGGCTCGGCGGATGGGGGAATTTCGGTCGGCGGTGTCCCGGGTTCGGCCCGGAGGGCGGCGCCCTCCCCGGGGTGATCCATCAGGGCCAACCGCTCCGAGATCTTCTTCAGCCGTTCCCCCAGTAGCCGCTGCTCCTTCTGCAAAAGGTGCAGCTCTTCTCGCAGCTTGCGCAGATCATCTGGCAACGCCCTTCACCCCTTTATCAATAAACTGCATCCGGAAAATATTCATTGCCTGAATCCATGATCCGTTACCGCCCGGCTGCTCTGCCCAGCAGGCGGTCCGCTCCCGTCAAGAGGGCACCGATGAGCAGAAAGACAGCGGTCAAGACGGCCAGCCATGAACAGGCGCCGCCCCAGCCGAGTCTGCCCAGATCCATGAAGAAATAAGGATAAAACCCCGTTCTGGCGCCCTGCACGATGGAAAATAGCCAGTAAAGCAGGGGATAGGCGGTCCAGAAAGGCAGGTCCGCCGGCCGCATCTGCCCTTTGCGATCAAAAAGGGCCCAGTCGAGCAGGAATCCCAACGGGGCCACGGTATGGGTGAGGTGTCCGGGCAGATCGATGCCGCGGACGAATAGTTCGCTCGATTGCGGAACGAGCAGAAGATGAAACACCAGCCCCGTAATGATGATGCTCAGCAGAACACTGCCGCGGACGATCGCCCGGAACCGGCTATTTTCCGGGTAGATCAGGAAGTAGAGCAGGGCCAGAGCAACGAGAATGTTACTCTGGATCGTGAAGTAGCGCAGCGAGAGCGCTTTGAACCCTTCTACCCGGTCAAACACCGTCAGATAGAGACCGCCGCTGACCGCGGCCAGCAGTGCCAGTTTGTAAAGCGTTGAAGGGATCCTGTTCTTGACAGACATGACATCCTTTCACCAATTTCAAGTTCATTGTCCCGATTTCTGCTTGATCTTCTACACCTGATAGAATATTCCTGCAACAGATAGCGTATCATCCTGCTGCCGGATGAGGCCAGCATCCGCTCACTTGTCGCCCGGGGGTATTTTCAGGCCGGTCCCGCTTTGCTGGCAGCGGGTCATGATGTCAAACAACCAAAGATGGGCTGCCGCAAAGGGGGCCGGCAAGAGATCGAGCCCTTATTCTCAGTTATATCCGATCTCGTCAATACGTTTGCAATAGGGTAGGGGATTAATCCTTTAAATA
>JAAZPS010000089.1 GCA_012797095.1 Bacillota bacterium
CCGCTCAGGCCCTGCGGGGCCGGTAGAGCAGGGAAAGGGCAAAAAGCAGGGCCATGAACAAAACAATCGCCGCTCCCGAAGGAAGATCGAGGTAATACGAGAGGAGCAGGCCGCCGGCGCTGCCCCCGATCCCGGTGACAAGCGAGAGCAGAAACATGGTCCGGTAATTCCCGCTGAGGCGGTACCCTGTTGCTGCGGGGATCACCAGAAGCGCCGAGGCCAGCACAATTCCGACCAACTTTACCGATACCATGATCGTCAGCGCCATCGCGGCGAGTAAGCCAAAATAGAGCGGGTTCACCGGCAGGCCGCCGGCCCGGGCCGCTTCTTCATCGAAAGAGAGAAAGAGCAGCTCCTTGAAAAAAAGGCCGATAAAAAGCAGCACTGCCGCTGCCACAAGGGCAAGGATCCAAAGATCGGCCGGTGAGACGGAGAGGATATTTCCAAAGAGAAGGGAGAAGATCTCGGGGTAATAACCTTTCATCGTGCCAAGAAGTGCGATCCCCAGAGCCATGCCGGCGGCAAAGAAGATCCCGATCACGGTATCCTCGTCAAACTGCCCCTGCCTGCTGATCTTGCCGATAACAAGAGCGGTGGCCACGGCGAAGATGCAGCCGCAAAGGAATGGATCAAGGCCGCCAACCAGTCCAATAGCGATACCGCCCATGGCGGTATGGGCGATCCCCACACCCAGAAACGAAAGCCTTTTCAGGATGACGAAAAAGGCGACCACCGAGCAAAGCGCGCCCACCGCAACCGCGGCCAGCAGCGCGCGTTGCATAAACCCGTAAGCGAGCATTTCGGCGATCATCGCGGTTCTTCCTCCCCGGGGGAGCTGATCTCCAGAAGATCAAAGGAGCAGCGGTAAATTTTCTTGAGCGCGGGGCTTTGCAGGATCTGCTGCGGTTTACCGTGCAGGTGCATGCAGCGGTTGATACAGATAAATCGGTCCACATAAGCAGCCAGGGAGGCGATATCATGGGAGACGAGCAGCACGGTCAGTTCATAATGCTGCTGCAGCAGAAACAGTTTCTCCATGAAAAGGTGCTGCGCCTCCGGATCCAGGCCCGAGCCGGGTTCATCCAGAAGCAGCAGCCGGGGACGCCGTACCAGGGCCCGGGCCAGCAGAACCCGCTGCTGCTCTCCTCCGGAAAGGGTGCCGAACGAACGGGTGGCCAGGTGAAGGGCGCCCACCGTGTCGAGCATCTCCCGGCAGTCCTTTTTCTGAGGGTGCGTTAAAGGCCTCAGCAGGGTCCGTGGGGTGTAGAGACCCATCCGGACCACATCGGCGGCCGATACGGGAAAACGCCGGTCGTGGGTCCGGCTCTGCGGGATATAGCCGATCTTCTCCCGGACCGGGCCGAGACGCCCGGAGGGAAAGCCGAGCAGGGTCGAGCTGCCGGCACAGGGCCTGATCAGGCCGAGCAGGGTCCGCAGAAGGGTGGTCTTGCCGCCCCCGTTTGGGCCGATAATGCCGATGCTCTCACCGCGGTCCACGGTAAAGGAAAGCTCCTTCAAGGCCAGCTCCGCGCCCCTTTTTACCGTAAGTCCACTCGCAGTGACCGCGGGGCTATTACTGTTTTGAGAGGGCATCTTTTAACACCGCCGTATTGTAACGCATCAAGTTCAGGTAACTATCTTTCTGCGGCTGGCCGGCACCGCCCAGGGGATCGAGCAGAACGACCCGCCCGCCGATCTCGCGGGCAATCATCTCGGCGACCGCGGGAGAGAGCTGCGGTTCAACCGAGACCACCTTGATCTGGCGATCCTGGCAGAGGTCGAGCAGCTCGGCGAGCCAGGCCGCCGGGGGCTCCTGCCCGGGAAAATCCGAGATCACCGCCGCCTCTTCCAGATCGTAGCGCGCGGCAAAATAGTGCCAGGCAGCGTGCACGGAGATGAAACTCCTGGTGGTAACTGCGGATAGCTCGGTGCGGATCAGCCCGTCCAGGGCGGTAAGCTCGGCCTGATAGCTGCCCAGATTGCTCCGGTAGTAATCCCCGTTGGCCCGATCCATCTCCACCAGCGCTCCGGTAAGGGCGGGACAGAGGTAATCCCTCACCGTGAGCGGATCGAGCCAGAGATGGGGGTTGTGCCGGGTTTCAAAATTATGCGATCCCCGCTCTTCCGGGGGGATCGCCCCGGAAGGATCCCAGCCATCGGCCAGCGCTTTCCGGTAAAGGTTCAACTGGCGCTCCGCTCCCTGCCCGGTAATTTTTACGGCCCAATCGTCCAGGGCGCCGCCCATATAGACGAACAGGGAGGCCCGGGCAGTTTCCCTGGCCTGCTCCGCGGTCGGTTCAAAGCTGTGGGGGCTGGCTCCCGGAGGGAGCAGGCAGGATACACGGATCTTCTCTCCACCCAGGCGGGCGATCATATCGGCCAGCGGGAAGATGGTGGTGACCACCTCCATCCGGTCCCCTTCCCCGGCCTCGCGCTGGAGCGGCAGGGAACATCCGGAGATAACCAGGGCGGTCAAGGCCGCAAGCAGGATCCAGGTAACGGCTCTTTTCTTGAGCATGATCAAAATTCCTTCAAAATGTGGTATTGGCACTCAGGCTGTTTTGCGGCACGGGAACGCTTTTCTTGCAAG
>JAAZPS010000090.1 GCA_012797095.1 Bacillota bacterium
ATCCTGCTGGCGGAAAGCACCCTGTTCGGCTGGGGCAGCGGCTCCCGCAGTTCAAGATCGGATCGGCTGGGCCGCTTTGCGCCGACAGCTGTTCTTCGGATGAACCGGCGCGACGCCGAAAGGATAGCCTTGCGCCCCGGGGATCCGGTCGAAGTTGTCTCGGAAAGCGGCAGGCTGAAGGCGGTGCTGGAGTATTCGAAGAGCCTTCCCGAAGGGATCGTCTCCCTGCCCCGTTCCCGGACCGACTGCCCTGTCAGCGCTCTTTACAGTATTTTTCCGGAGAGAGCAGCGCACGGCTCTGCCTTGAATAGATGTTATGTCCGCATAGAAAGGAGCGAGAGCGATGAGCCGGGAGCATCATGAGATCGACTGGTCCCGTCTGGAGCAGCTGATCGACGAGCACTGCCGCAGCGGGCGCTGGACCCTGATTCCCCTGGTCCAGGAGATTCAGCAGGAGTTCGGCTATATTCATCCCGAGGCGATTCCGGTGATTGCCGACCGATTGAAAACTTTCCCCAGCGCTGTGCAGGGAGTGATCTCCTTTTACGCCCAGCTCTACACCGAACCGCGGGGCCGCAATACCATCCGGGTCTGCCGGGGGACTGCCTGCCACGTCCGGGGCGGTAAGACCATCCTCAAGCTGGTCAAACAGCATCTCGGCATCGAGGAGGGCGAGACCACGGCGGATCTGGAGTACACCTTGGAGACGGTAGCCTGCATCGGAGTCTGTGCCCTTGCTCCGAGCATGATGATCAATCAGCAGGTTTACGGGGGGATGAACCCCAAGAAAGTGGGTCAATTGTTCAACAGGAAGGATGAGAACGATGAGCCGGCGTAAGATCTTGATCTGCCGGGGCACAGGCTGCCAGGCCGGCGGTTCCCAGGAGATCTACGGGCTGCTCCAGGAGGAAGTGGCCCGGCTGGCCCTGTCCGGGGTGACCGTGGATTTTACCGGTTGTCATGGTTTCTGCGAACAGGGCCCCATCGTCGTGGTCGAGCCGGAGGGGATCTTTTACACCCGGGTGCAGGCGGAGGATGCGCCGGAGATTGTCCAGTCGCACCTGCGGGACGGTAACCCTGTCGAAAGGCTCTTCTATATCGATCCGGTCACCAGCCGGGCGATCCCGCACTATGCCGAGATAGACTTTTACCGGAAGCAGCAGCGGGTCATCCTGCATCGGTGCGGCCATATCAATCCGGAAAAGATCGACGATTTCATGGAGTGGGGGGGCTACCGGGGTTTGCGGAAAGCCCTTCTGGAGATGACCCCGGAGACGGTCATCGCCGGGATCGCCGCAGCGGGGCTGCGCGGCCGCGGCGGCGCCGGTTTTCCCACGGCGCGCAAATGGGAGTTCTGCCGCAGCGCTCCGGGGGAGAAGAAATATGTGATCTGCAACGCTGATGAGGGCGATCCCGGTGCGTTCATGGACCGCTCCATCCTGGAGGCGGATCCCTTTGCTGTGATCGAGGGGCTGACCATTGCCGGTTACGCCACCGGCGCCGATGAGGGTTTTATCTATGTGCGCGCCGAATATCCCCTTGCTGTCGGCAGGGTGCGCCGCGCCCTGGAGCAGGCCCGGCAGAGGGGTTTTCTGGGCAACAATATCCTGGGGTCGGATTTCAATTTCGCTATCCAGGTGCAGGAAGGGGCCGGTTCTTTTGTCTGCGGCGAGGAGACCGCCCTGATCGCCTCCATCGAGAGCCGCCGGGGGATGCCCCGGCCGCGGCCGCCCTTCCCCGCCCAGTCGGGGCTTGACGGCAAACCGACCATCATCAACAATGTCAAGACCCTTGCCGCTGCCGCAGCGATCATGGGGCAGGGGGCAGACTGGTTTGCCGCCCTCGGCACTGCCGAGAGCAAGGGAACGGCGGTCTTTGCCCTGACTGGCAAGATCAACAACAGCGGGCTGGTCGAGGTTCCCATGGGGACTCCGCTATCCACGATCATCTTCGATATCGGGGGCGGTATTCCCCGCGGCAAAGAGTTCAAGGCAGTTCAGACCGGCGGCCCCTCGGGAGGCTGTATTCCCGCGCGGTTCATCGATACCCCTGTCGAGTACGAGAGCCTGGCCCGGCTGGGTTCGATCATGGGTTCGGGCGGGATGGTTGTGCTGGACGACGCCACCTGCATGGTCGAGATCGCCCGCTTTTTCCTGAGCTTCACCCAGGAGGAGTCCTGCGGAAAATGTGCTCCCTGCCGCCTTGGTACGAGGCAGATGCTGGAGATCCTTACCCGGATCACCCAGGGGAGGGGGCGGGATGAAGATCTGGAGGCTCTCCTCAGAATAGCGCGGACGGTGAAGGAGACTTCCCTCTGCGGGCTGGGGCAGACCTGCCCCAATCCGGTGCTGACCACCCTGGAATATTTCAGGGAAGAGTACGAATCTCATATCAGGGAAAAGAGATGTCCGGCAGCGGTCTGCGACTCGCTGATGATCTCGCCCTGCCAGCACACCTGCCCGGTGGGGATCGATATACCACGCTATGTGGCCCAGATCAAGGAGGGCGACTATCTCGAGGCGGTGGAGACGATCCGCGAACGGAATCCCTTTCCAGCTATCTGCGGGCGGATCTGCCATCACCCCTGCGAAGAGAGATGCCGCCGCGGCGAGCTAGATGACCCCGTGGCGATCAAGGCGCTGAAGCGCTTTGCCGCGGACTGGTATTTCGAGAATATCGATGAACTGCCCTCGCCGGAGCCCTTTGCAGTGCGCCACTCCCAGAAGATCGCCGTCATCGGTGCCGGCCCCTGCGGGCTTTCCTGCGCCTATTTTCTGGCCCAGATGGGCTACCCGGTCACCGTTTTCGAAGCGCTCCCCGTGGGCGGTGGGATGCTCTCGGTGGCCATTCCCGACTTCCGCCTGCCCCAGGAAGTGATCAACCGGGAGATCGAATATATCACCAGGCGCGGGGTGAAGATCAATTTCAACCAGCCGATCAATATCAATTTCACGGTTGACGATCTGAAGCGGGACGGTTACAAAGCGATCTTCATTGCTGCGGGCGCCCAGAAGAGTCAGCGTATCGGGATTCCCGGCGAGCTGGAGGAGCTGGAAGGGTTTCATTACGGACTGCGCTTTTTACGGGATATCAAGGTTGGCAGGGCAGTCAAGATCGGCTCCCGCGTTGCCGTTATCGGCGGCGGTAATGTGGCCCTCGATACCGCCCGCACCGCCCTGCGTCTCGGAGCAAAAGAGGTTGTCATCCTCTACCGCCGCTCCCGGGAAGAGATGCCGGTCGCCCCGATGGAATACGACGAGACCGTGGCCGAAGGGGTGCGGGTGCAGTTCCTGACCGCCCCGACGCGGATTGTCAGCGAAAACTGGAAGCTGACCGGATTGCAGTGCACCCGGATGGAGCTTGGCGAACCCGACGCCGGCGGGCGGCGGCGCCCGCGGCCCGTGCCCGGTTCGGAGTTTTTCCTGGAGCTCGATACCGTTTTTGCCGCTGTCGGCCAGGCGCCGGATCTTTCCTTCCTGCCCCCGGACAGCGCCCTTGAAAGGACCAGGTGGGAGACCCTGGTCGTCGATGAAAACACCCTTGTCTCCAATGTCCCCGGCGTCTTTGCCGGAGGCGACTTTGTTCTCGGGCCGGGTATGGTTATCGAAACCATTGCCGCCGGCCGCAGGGGCGCCCTGGCCATCGACAAGTATCTCCAGGGCGATCCCTCGCGGGTGGAGATGTACGATCGGAAACCCGATCTGATCGAGGAGGAACTTTCCCTGGATCTGGAGGAGAGCTGGGAACCGCAGTACAGACCGGAGATGCCCCGGCTGCCCTTCGCGGAGCGGGTCGCCAATTTCCGGGAGACGGAACTGGGCCTGGAAGAGGCGCAGGCCCGGCTGGAGAGCAGCCGCTGCCTGCGCTGCGATCTGGAAAGCTAGGTAAAGGAGGTATACGATGAAATCGCTAACCAGGCAGAAACCATTTGACGAAGTGAAGCGGCTGAGCGTGCAGCTGGACCGCGTCTTTCTCGTCGGCTGCGGCACCTGCGCCACCATGGCCCGAACCGGCGGGATCGAAGAGGTCAGGGCTATGGAAAAAAGACTGCAGGATGAGGGCAAATTGATCACCGGGACAGTGGTGATCCCGACGGCATGCGATGAGATGACCGCGGCGCTTCTGGAAGAGCATAAAAAGGCGGTGGAGGATGCCCAGTGTATTATCGTGCTGGCTTGCGCCCTCGGGGTCCAGCGGGTCAATTCCTATCTGCCCCAGCCGGTGATCCCGGCTCTTGATACCCTCTTTATCGGTATGGAGAAGAGCCCCGGCTATTTCTTTGAAGCCTGCGATCAGTGCGGCCAGTGCATCCTCGGAGAGACCGCCGGGATCTGCCCTCTGACCGCCTGCCACAAGGGGCTGTTGAACGGTCCCTGCGGCGGCACCAACAAGGGTAAATGTGAGGTTGATCCGGAGAAGGACTGTGCTTTTACGCTGATCTACGAAAGGTTGAAGGAGCAAGGCCGGCTCGATCTAATGCGCAAATATCACCCTCCCAGAAATCATCAGGTTATGCCCCGGCCCAGGGAAACGCGGATTTCATGAAAAAGGAGGGATCAGGATGGTTTCGAAGCTGAAAGAGGCACTCAACAACAATAAATTTGTCATCACCGGCGAGATCGGGCCGCCCAAAGGGACCGCTCTGGAAAAGATGTATCACCATATCGAGCTGCTCAAAGATAAGGTAGACGCGCTCAATGTAACCGATCACCAGAGCTCGGTGATGCGCTTTCCCTCTATCGGCGGCTGCTTTGCAGTGCAAGAAAAAGGGGGAGAGCCGGTCCTGCAGATGACCTGCCGCGACCGCAACCGCATCGCTTTGCAAGCGGAGCTGCTTCTGGCCTACAGCAGGGGGATCAGAAATGTTCTCTGTCTCACCGGGGATGCCGTTCCGGTGGGTGATCACGGCGAAGCCAAGGGGATCTTCGATCTCGACTCGGTCCAGCTGCTCCACGGTGTCCGGCAGCTGGAGGCAGGGCTGGATTTCGGGGGCAACGAGCTGCAGGGGGCGGTTCAGTTCTGCGCCGGGGCCACGGTTACCCCTGAAGCCGAGCCCCTGGAGCCGCAGCTGATCAAATTCGAGAAGAAGATAGCTGCCGGAGCGGAATTCTTCCAGACCCAGGCGATCTACGATCTGGAGCGCTTTGCCCGCTTCATGGAGCACGCCCGCCAGTATCCGGTGAAGATCCTTGCCGGGATCGTGCTGCTTTCTTCGGCCCGGATGGCTCAATTCATGAACGACAACGTTCCTGGAATATTTGTTCCTCAGGAGCTGATCGCCGAGATGGCTGCGGCGCCGAAGGGGGGCGCCCTGCAGAAGGGGGTCGAGATCGCCGGTCGGATGATCGCCGCCCTGAAGAAAGAGGCCCTTTGCGACGGGGTCCATATCATGGCGATCAATCGGGAGGAGGTCGTCCCCGATATCCTCGCCGCTGCCGGCCTTTGATCAACCGGAGCAGCCGGGGAGGCGGAGCTCCGGCTGGTTTGGCGGCGGGGGGCTTCGCTCGGTTCCCTATCAGCCCGGACAGTTCGTTTGAGATCCTTCGGGCTGCGCCCTCAGGATGACACGGGTGGATGGCTCCGCCCCAGGGCGCCAGGATGGGTTCAGGGCTGCTGTTCTCAAGGCGGTGGGGGCAGAAGGGCTGTGCCCTCGGATGAGACTCTTGGGTTATCCTGTCATCCTGAGCGTAGCGAAGGATCTCGCTTTTCGCCAGTGTTAACAGGACCGGCTGCGGCACAGAAGTGTTGGCTGGTGGGCTTGGCGGCGGGGGACTTCGCTCGGTTCCCTATCAGCCCGGACAGTTCGTTTGAGATCCTTCGGGCTGCGCCCTCAGGATGACACGGGTGGATGGCTGTGCCCTCGGATGCCAGGATGGGTTCAGGGCTGCTGTTCTC
>JAAZPS010000091.1 GCA_012797095.1 Bacillota bacterium
AACTGCGGAAAAAAGATAATCCAAAGCCCCCTGGGGAAGTTATTGCTCTAGTATCTCAGGGGGCTTTTTTGTCCAAACATCCCGTCAAACCAGAGACATTTAACACCGTCTACCTCTTGACAGTAAGCATTAGTAGCTACAATGTATCTATTGAAAAATTCTTTCGTGTTAGTTCAAATCCCTCAATTATTGAAAGAAATAGGTATGACATCCACGAAAACGAACTGTTTTTTGATGGGCTTTTTCGGTGTAAAAAACCCCTGAAATGGTTGATGTCATGGGCTTTTCAACCCATGACATCCATAATTACCATTAGATATGGTGGACGTGAGGGGACTCGAACCCCTGACCTCCTGGATGCGAACCAGGCACTCTCCCAACTGAGCTACACGCCCCCGCACCGGTATTATAGCAAATCTGTGCAGGGGGGGCAACCGGCCGGCGGTCCGTGCAATCGTTTCACCAGTTTAACCCGGTAGCCGCATCTAAACAGGAAAGCCGCAGTGATCCACGCAAAAATGACTCAGGGGAGGGGGCCCGCTTCCCTCCCCCGTAATTGGCAATATTATCAGGGCATCTCCACGGTACAGGCGATACCCTGACCGCCGCCGATGCAGAGGGTGGCCAGGCCGCGGTGGGCCCCCCGCTTCTTCATCTCATGAAGCAGGGTCACAAAAATACGGGCGCCGCTTGCGCCGATGGGATGGCCCAAGGCGATGGCGCCGCCATTGACATTGACCTTTTCCGGATCAAAGGCAATCTCCTGCAACACATAGAGAGCCTGGGTGGCAAAGGCTTCATTGGCCTCGATCAGATCGGGGTCGTCTACACTCCAGCCGGCTTTCTTCAGGGCCTTTTTGGTTGCCGGTACCGGGCCAGTCCCCATGATCGCCGGATCAACACCGGCAGAGGCATAGCTGCGAATAAAAGCGATCGGCTCGAGGCCTTTTTCCTGCGCCTTTTCCAGGCTCATCAGGATAACAGCAGCAGCGCTGTCGTTGATCCCGGAAGCATTCCCGGCAGTGACCGTGCCGTCCTGTTTGAAAGCCGGGCGCAATTTTGCCAGGAGCTCAAGGGAGGTGTCCCGGGGATGCTCATCGACCTCGAATATCTTTGGATCGCCCTTTCTCTGAGGCACAGCTACGGGGACAATCTCGTCCTTGAACCGGCCGCTTTCGATCGCTGCCCGGGCCTTCGTCTGGCTTTCAAAAGCAAATTCATCCTGCATTTCCCGGGTAAAACCAAACCTTTCGGCAATATTTTCAGCAGTGATCCCCATATGATAGTTGCCGAAGGCACACCACAGGCCGTCTCTGATCATCATATCGATCGACCGGGTGTCACCCATACGCAGTCCCCAGCGCGCTCCCGGCAGGGCATACGCCGTTGCGCTCATGTTTTCGGTGCCGCCGGCTACAATAATATCGGCCTCTCCGGCTCGAATTGCCGTAGCCGCCGCGGTTATTGTTTTCAGACCGGAACCGCAAACCTTGTTCACCGTAGCAGAGGGAACCTCTGCCGGGATACCCGCTTTGATCGCTGCCTGCCGGGCAACGCTCTGTCCCAACCCTCCCTGCAGCACACATCCCATGAGAACCTCTTCAACTTCCCCCGGATCTAGGCCGGCTCTATCAAGGGCAGCTTTGATCACGATTCTGCCCAATTCAACTGCCGGCACATCCCGTAGGGAACCGCCAAAAGTTCCCACCGCAGTCCTGACAGCGCTGACAACAACCACTTCTTTCATTTAACCGCCTCCTCGCTCGATTCCTATTAATAATAGCACGCGCAGGATAGTCAGAAAACACTCAATAGGCATGCATTGATTTCGCTACCGGCTGGCATCTTCCCTCTTTTGATCCGCAGATTCCGATCCCAAAGATATGCGATCTCTCCAGTTTCGGCACCCGATGGAGCATACGCAATCTGCCAGACATTCTGAACGGCCAAAATCGACACTGATCAGCAGCAATATCTATCTTCACAAAACATAAGAATAAGAAAAGCCACTTCGGTAAGTTTTGAATATTGATTAAAGGCGGAATATATAATAAACTGATAGCAGATTACTTGAAAGGAGTTGGGCCGAGTGTCTGAATTACGATTCGACGGCAGGGTGGCGGTGATCACTGGAGCCGGCGGCGGTCTAGGCAAAGCATACGCCCTCCTGCTGGCGGGGCGGGGCGCCAGGGTGGTGGTAAATGATCTTGGCGGAACCTTTGACGGGGAGGGAGCTGACAGCACACCTGCACAGAAGGTAGTCGATCAGATCAAAAGCGCCGGCGGAGAAGCGGTGGCAAATTACGAAAGCGTCTCCGAATGGGAAAGCGCGCAAAAGATCATTCAAGCAGCAGTTGATCATTACGGACAGATCGACATTCTGATCAACAATGCCGGGATTCTTCGGGATAAAAGTTTGCTTAAGATGGAGATCGCGGACTACCTCAAAGTTATCGAAGTGCACCTTAACGGCACCTATTATTGCACCAAAGCAGCTTTCGCCCATATGAGGGAACAGAGCTACGGACGCATCGTCTCCACTGCCTCGGCGGCGGGGGTTTACGGCAATTTTGGACAGACCAATTACGGCGCTGCAAAGATGGGCATTGTCGGTTTGATGAACTGCGTCTGCCAGGAAGGCGCGCGTTACGGAGTCCTGGCCAATACAGTTGTCCCCACAGCAGGAACCCGCCTAACGGCGACGGTGATGCCGCCCGATGTTGTTGACAAGGTCAAGCCGGAATATGTTGCCCCCATGGTGGTCTACATGTGCTCGGAACAATTTCAGGAAAGCGGCAAGATCTATACTGCCGGCGGGGGTTACTTCAGCCGGGCAGCCGTGGTAGAGGGGCCCGGTATCTTCCTCGACACCGCGGCCGGGATCACTCCGGATATGATCGCCCGGCAGATCGAAAAGATCAGTTCGCTGGAAGGTGGGCGGGAATACAGCTCGGCCATGGACCAGACCGGTTATGTCCTTTCCAGGATGATCTAGAAAATAGAATGATAGATAAAGGAGGAAATGAAATGCCGATCGACCCTGGAATCGTCGGCAAAGAACTGAAACCCCTGGAGTTTCATTATCAAGCCAAAGAGATCATGCTTTACGCTCTCGGTGTGGGTGCCGGAGCCGCTGCTGATGAGTTGAATTTTGTTTACGAGAACGAACTGGTGGTCCTGCCCACTTTCGGAGTGGTCCCCCCCTTTCCGGCGCTTACCGGAATAATCGGCCTCGAGGGTGTCGATATAAATCTGGCCATGCTGCTGCACGGGGAGCAATATCTGGAGCTCTACCGGCCCATCCCGGTAGAGGGAAAACTGACCTCGTACCCCAGGGTGGCCGCACTCTACGACAAGGGTAAAGGAGCCCTGATCGAGATCGAGGTGGTCACCAGGGACACAAAAGAGGAACCGCTCTTTCTAAACAGGTTCGGTGTCTTCATCCGCGGTGAGGGCGGTTTTGGTGGAGATAAAGGCCCCGAACCGGGCTTTGTTCCGCCGGAAAGGGAACCGGATAAGGTCCTCTCGCTTCCGACTCTACCGCAGCAAGCGCTGCTCTACCGCCTTTCCGGTGATTTCAACCCGCTCCATGCCGACCCCAATTTCGCTGCTATGGGCGGTTTCCCCAAACCGATCTTGCATGGGCTCTGCACCATGGGCTTTGCCTGCCGGGCAGTGCTCCGCGAATACTGCAACAATGATCCGGCCAGATTCAAGGCGATGAAAGTACGTTTCTCGAGACATGTTTTCCCCGGAGAAAATATCGTGACCGAGATGTGGCAGGAAAAGCCCGATGAAGTGATCCTTCGATCCAAAACCGCCGAACGGGGCGAATATTGTCTGACCAATGCGGCTGTCTGGTTAAATCCATGAACGGAGGGGAAGATCTGATGATTGGGATTGTCTCTTATGCCGCTTACCTACCCCGGTTCAGGCTCGATCGGATGAATATTTTTGGTGCCATGAGCTGGCTGAATCCGGCTTTGATCATGAACGCAGCGGGCGAAAAAGCGGTGGCCGCCTTTGACGAAGACGCCATCACCATGGCTGCAGCTGCAGGGAAACGCTGCCTGGAGGGATTTGATCCCGGAATTCTAGGGGCACTTTACTTTGCCACCACCACCGCACCCTACAAGGAACGGCAGTGCGCCAATATCATTGCCGGAGCGCTCAA
>JAAZPS010000092.1 GCA_012797095.1 Bacillota bacterium
CAGGGCGCTGACCGGGGTCGGCGCAACCATGGCTGCCGGCAGCCAGGCGTGCAGAGGCATGACCGCTGCCTTCACCCCGAAACCGATGATAAAACAGACAAAGATCAGCTGCCATAGCGCCGCCTGATTCGCCGCAGGGCAAACGATCCCGCCGGGGGTGAAGTCAAGGGTGCCGGTCAGGCTGTAGGTCATCACCAGGGCTGCCAGGACAAAGGCGGCACCGGTAAAACTGTAGACAATATAGCGAATTCCAGCCGCCTGGGCCTCCTTGCCGCCCGTATGAATAACCAGGGGATAGGTGAAAATCGTCAGCAGTTCATAAAATAGATAAAGGGCAAACAGATTGGCCGAGAAAGCGATCCCCATGGTTGCGCCAAGAGAGAGCAGGAAGAAGACAAAGTAGCGCCGGTGATTTTTTTCATGAGCCATGTAGCCGGTGGAATAGATCACCGTAAAAACCCAGAGAATCGAGGCGATGACCCCGAAAAGGATGGCCAGGGGATCGGCGCGAAAGGCCAGCTCGAGACCGGGGAATATCGTCAGCAAGGAGACAAAGGCGATCTTACCGTCGGCAACCCCGGGCAGGATCATGACGACCATGGTTGCAGTAATCGCGGCAATCAATATCGCTGTGGAATTTCGCGCTTTGACCGATCGTTCCGGAATCAGGGCCAGCAGCAAGGCGCTTCCGATCGGGAAAAGCACCGCCCCGATAATCAATTGCGCACCGGTAGGCAAGGTGGTTCAACCCCCTCCTGATATTGTAAACCGAGTTATTATTCTTTTTGGTTTTTCCCTGCTCCCAGGGTCAACATGATCGCCATCACCGCGGTGAAGAGCACTGTTGTCTCCAGAAGTGTATCGTAACCGCGGTAATCAAGAATGATATTGGTAACCATATTCAGCCCGCCGCTCTCCTGGGGCCCTTCCCAGACATAACGCTGCCACACTTCGTTGATCGTCGGATTATCCGCCCTTCCGTAAGGCGGCATCTCCGCTATTGCCAGCATGAACATGAGCAAGAGCAGGCCGACCAGAATAAAAGAGAAAACGAAGATAAGATAACGCGGCTGTTTCTTCACTGGGGCCTCCTCCCCACCTTCGTTACTACGGTGATCATGATCACGGTCATACCGACACCGACCGCAGCTTCGGTGATGGCGATATCGGGCGCATTGAGCTGCTGCCAGATCAGGGCCATGACCAGGCTGTAGGCCCCGAAGATGATCACCACATAGAGCAGATCTTCAAAGAAGAATATCGCCAGGGCGCTTACCAGAAGGATCATAAAAAGCAGCGCAATTAAAGGGTTCATCCCTTCCGCTCACCCCTCTTTCCAGCCATTTTTTTCGAACCGGCATAATCATCGAGGAGATAGCTGCCCTTGACCAGATCCATCCCCAGGCCGTAGGATGTTTTGGCCAGCAGGTGGGTCATCACCGGGTTGATCGTTGCTACCAGAACGATGATCAACACCATTTTGGCCGCCGAGGTGAGATCACCGATCACCAGGATCAGCCCGAGGATGATCAGCCAATTGCCCAGAGTATCGCATTTGCCCAGCGCATGCATCCGGTTGTAAACATCGGGCATCCTGAGCAGACCGATAGCGCTTACCGCCAGAAAGAAAAAGCCGCTGCCCATCAGAACCATCGCTATGATATTCTTGATCATCTATCTTCTCCTCCCTTTGACCGGCCCGCTAGAGCAGTTTTCCTTCACTCAGCAGCTTCAACACGCA
>JAAZPS010000093.1 GCA_012797095.1 Bacillota bacterium
CGCCTTGTCCGGAAGAAAACGATCGCTGATATAACGATCCGACATCACCGCCGCCGCGATGAGCGCCCCGTCCTGGATACGGACTCCGTGATGCACCTCGTAACGCTCTTTCAGCCCCCGCAGGATGGACACTGTATCCTCGACCGAGGGAGGCAGCACCAGGATCGGTTGAAAACGCCTTTCCAGAGCGGCATCCTTCTCGATATGCTGGCGGTACTCATCCAGGGTTGTTGCCCCTATAGCGCGCAGCTCTCCCCGGGCCAGCATCGGCTTGAGCAGGTTGCTCGCATCGACGGATCCTTCGGCAGCCCCGGCGCCGACAATCGTATGGAGTTCATCCAGGAACAGGATCACCGCACCCCCGGCCTCCTCCACCTCCTTGAGGACCGCCTTGAGACGCTCCTCGAACTCACCCCGGTACTTGGCTCCGGCAACCAGGGAGCCCATATCCAGCGTGATGACGCTTTTTTCCTTCAACCCCTCCGGAACATCCCGGGCGACGATCCGCCGGGCCAGCCCTTCCACAATGGCGGTCTTGCCCACTCCCGGCTCGCCGATAAGTACCGGATTGTTTTTGGTGCGCCGGGAAAGGATCTCGATGACCCGGCGAATCTCCTCGTCCCGCCCGATGACCGGATCAAGTTTCCCTTCCTGTGCCAGGGCGGTCAGATCGCGGCCGTAGCGGAGCAGCGCCTCGTAGGTTCCCTCGGGATTATCACTGGTGATGCGCTGGCTGCCGCGCACCTGGCGAAAAGACTGGAGCAGCGATTCCCGGCTGAGCCCGGCCCGGCGAAGAATATCTTTCAGCTCCGCTTCGCCCTCCTCGAACAGTGCCAGAAGCAGGTGCTCCGCACTGATATAATCGTCCTTGAACTGTTCGGCCTCCCTTTCAGCCCGGGTCAGCACCCGCGCCAGGGCGGCATCGATCCGGGGGGTGCTTTTATAGCCGGTCACCCGGGGAATCCGATCGAGCAGGCGCTCCAGATCCCGGCGCAGCGCCGCCGGATCGACTCCGGCCTGCTGCAGAAAACGGAGGGCAATACCTTCCTCCTGATCCAGCAAAGCCGCCAGAAGATGCTTCGAACCGACCATCTGGTGATCACCATCGGCAGCAGCCTGCTGGGCGGCAAACAACGCTTCCCTTGCCTTCCGGGTAAAATGGTTCGGATCCATCAATCGTTCACCCGACCTTTCCGCAATGATCGCAGTTCGTCTTCAAGATCTTCGATATGTTCCAGAAGTTCCAGAATGACGGCTGCACCGGTCAGGGTCACCCCGAGGGAGCGGCGCAACCGCAGGGTCTTGCGGATACGCCTCAGATCGTTCAGGCTGATCTGATCTCCTTCCAGCTCGATCATACCCAGCGCCCGGAAGCGTTCGATCTGGGCAGGATGCAGCTCCAGGGTATGAATACAGATCCTCTCTTCACCGGTATGATCTTCAAAGCAGACGCGGACCAGTTTCATCCTCGTTCACTCCCCTCCCGCAGCTCTTTGAGCTGCTGATAAAGCGCCTTCTCCTTCCCGGTCAGGGAAGCAGGAATATCGATAACCACCCGGACATACTGATCGCCGCGGCCCTTGCCCGCAGCGGGAAACCCCTTCCCTTTGAGGCGCAGCTTTCGACCGGAACCGCTTTCGGGAGGCACCGTCATCTCCACGGGGCCGTCCAAAGTCGGCACGGTCACCCGGCTCCCCAGAGCGGCCTGATCGGGACGCAGCCGCACCTCGCTTTCAATATCACGGCCCCGCAGGTGAAAAACCGGATGGGGCTGCAGGCGTACCTTCAGATAGAGATCGCCCGCCGGCCCGCCCCCCAAACCTTCGCCGCCCTGCCCCTTCAGGCGGATGCGGCTGCCCTCGCGAACGCCGGGGGGAATCCGCACCTCCAGGGTTTTCTCCGAGAGCATCTCGCCCGTTCCGCCGCAGCGGGGGCAGAAACCTTCCCCGCTCCGGCCCGTTCCGGCGCAGGCGGGGCAGACCGCACTGCCGGCGACCCGCAGCGCCCTGGTAACACCGCGGAAAGCTTCCTCCAAAGACAATTCGATCTCGCTTTCCAGATCCGGACCGCGTACGCTCATGGTGCGGAAACCGCCCCCCGCTGCCCGGCCGGGCCCGGCTCCGCCAAAAAGGGTTTCGAAGAAATCGCTGAAACCGCCTCCAAAATCCCCGGAAGCGGTCTGAAAGCGGAAACCGTCCATATCCGGTGGGGCCTGGAAATCCTGGCCGTGCTGCCAGTCTTTACCGAGCCGATCATATTGGGCCCTCTTTTCCGGATCCCTGAGCACCTCGTAAGCTTCGTTGACCCGCTTGAACTGCTCCGCTGCCTCGGTTTTTTCGTGAGCTGGGCGCAGATCGGGATGCCATTTGCGGGCCAGACGGCGGTAAGCCGACTTGATCTCCTTCTCGCTGGCGTCCCGTCCAAGACCCAATATCTCGTAATAATCCTGGAATTGAACCGGCAATTTTCCCACTCTCCCCTGGATCTACAATTTGGCAGCAAGCAAAGCCGGCCTTGCTGCCGTCCGATGACAGGTAAAGTTGAACTATTCCTGGGGCCAGTATAGCAAGAGCAATCAAGGGATGTCAATCACAGCAGCAGCCGGAACGCTGCCGCTTGAAGGGATCACCGGCGCGGTGAAAGTGAACCGGGCAAAAGATCAAAGGGCGGCAACAGCACCGCCCTTCCTTTTTACTGCAGATCGCAGGGATAACTCTTCGGTTAACGCTTGGAGAATTGCGGTGCCCGGCGGGCTTTTTTCAAGCCGTACTTTTTACGCTCTTTCATCCGGGAATCGCGAGTCAGGTAACCGAGCCGTTTGAGCACGGCACGGTAGCCGGGGTCGGCCAGCACCAGCGCCCGGGCAATACCGTGGCGAATGGCCCCGGCCTGTCCGGAAAAGCCGCCGCCATGTACCCTGGCGATAATATCGTATCGATCAACGGTTTCGGTAGCTGTCAACGGCTGGCGAACAATCAACTTCAGCGTATCCAGACCGAAATAACGATCCATCTCTTTGCCGTTGATAACCACCTGACCGCTGCCAGGAATCAACCGAACCCGGGCCACAGATTCTTTGCGCCGCCCGGTGGCCATGAATTGTATTTTACTCAAGAGCCAAGGCCTCCCTCCCTGTTTGTTTCCGGCCCCTCCCAGAGCAAGGGCTTTTGCGCTTCGTGAGGATGCCCCGCGCCGCGGTAGACGCGCAATTTTTTCAGCATCGCTCTGCCCAGACGGTTGTGGGGCAGCATCCCCTTGACCGCCCGATAGACAGCCTTCTCCGGATTTTTAGCCATGATCGTGGCATAACTGGTCATCTTCAAACCGCCGGGATAGCCGGAATGGCGGTAATAAATTTTCTGTTCCAATTTCTTCCCCGTCAAGACGACTTTGGCCGCATTCAGCACGATAACATGATCGCCCGTATCGAGATGCGGCGTGTAGATCGCCTTATGTTTTCCCCTCAGCAACCGGGCCGCTTCCGTGGCCACCCGGCCCAGGGGACGCCCGGCCGCATCGATGATCTGCCATTGCCGTGTGATCTGATGGGGTTTGGCCATATAGGTAGTTTGCATTACTTCTCCCCCTAACTCCTTTCAGCGCAAGCTCAATTTTAATACACCCTCCCGCCGCTGTCAAGCAAAACCGGAAAAGATGCCCGGTTTTTCAGATCAAGGGTTTCTCTTCAATAGATCACCTTTTCCAGGGAGAGTCCCTGCGGCGGCGCCGTCGGACCGGCAGCCTCCGGGAATTCCCCGGCCAGTGCGGCGGCGATCGCTTCCGGTTCAAGCCTGTTTCGTCCCACCCGCAGGAGACTGCCGACCAGCATCCTGACCATGCGATAGAGAAAACCGTCCCCCTCGAAGGTGATCAGAAGTAGCTGCTCCTCCGGCAGACTCTCCGGCTGAACCCGGTAAAGGGTGCGCACCGTGCTCCGGACAGCGCTCCCGGCAACCCGGAAGGCCTGGAAATCGTGGGTGCCGGTAAGCACCCGGGCGGCCTTTTCAACTGCCGGACAGTTGAAGGACCCCGGTAGGTGATAAGCAAAGTGCCGCCGCATCACCTGTGGATAGGGCGCCCGATCCAGGGTGTAGCGGTATATCTTCCGCCTGGCATCGTAACAGGCATGGAAATCCGGGCCGACGGCGGCAGCGGTGAGAACCACGATATCGGGGGGGAGCAGCACATTGAGCGCCGCCGGAAGCTGTGCCGCCGGGATCTTGAATGGAGCGGTGTAATGAACCACCTGGCCGCGCGCATGAACCCCGGCATCGGTCCGGCCGGCGCCGGTGATCCGCAGCGGTTCCTTGTAGATCACCGCCAGCGCTCTTTCCAGTTCACCCTGTATTGTCGGCGCGTTCTTCTGAATCTGGAAACCGCCGTAAGCGGTCCCGTCGTAGCTCACCACAAGACAGATCTGGCCCATCTTCTCACCTCCACCGCTGCAGTCGCTAGATACCGGAAAAAACAGCCGCTGCCAGGAGCAGCAGGGCCAGCAGAAGGGCGGTCCAGTCTGCCGGGGCGACCTTCTCCTCGTGCATGCGCGTGCGTGCGGCCCCGATCCGGTAACCCCGCGCCTCCATGGCCAGGGCTAGCTCATCGGCCCTCCGGAAAGCTCCGACAAAGAGGGGCACCATCAGCGGGGCAAATTTGCGGGCTCGGCTGAAAAAACCGCCTTCGAAATCGGCCCCGCGCGCCATCTGCGCCCGCAGCAGGCGCTGGCTCTCCTCCGCTATGGTCGGGATAAAACGGAGGGCAATGGTCATAACCATGGCGATCTCCTCGGCGGGAAAGCCGATCCGGGCAAGGGGCCTCATGAAATACGCCATCGCCTGGGCCAAAGCCAGCGGAGGGGTCGTTAAAGTCAGAAGCATGGAGACGAAGACCAGCCCGGCCAACCGCAGGATCATGAAAAGCCCCGCGCTCACCCCGGCCTGCTCCACTGTCAGCGGGCCCAGGCGCAGCAAGACCAGCCCCCCCTTGGTGAAAAAGAAATAGA
>JAAZPS010000094.1 GCA_012797095.1 Bacillota bacterium
ACCGCCCTCTATCACCGGATGGAGGTTTACGGCATCGAAAGGGGTTTTGCCGGTCTGGTCAGCGGCAGCGCCATGAGAACCTTTACCCTGGGCTCGGTGGCGGGGATCATCCACCGCGGCGGCACGATCCTGCATACGGCCCGCGCCCCCGAGTTCGAGCAGAAACCGGTACAGGCCGCCGCCGCCCGCTGCCTGCGGCAGGCCGGGATCGAGGGACTCGTGGTCATCGGCGGGGGCGGCTCCTTCTGCGGTGCCGGGGCCCTGCAGGAGCTGGGGATACAGACTGTGGGCATCCCGGCAACGATCGACCACGATATCCCCTTCACCGACAGCGCCATCGGCTTTGATACGGCGGTCAACACGATCCTCGATGCGATCAACCGCCTTCGCGATACCGCCACGGCGCATGAACGGATCTTCGTGGTCGAGGTGATGGGCCGCGAAAGCGGCTTTATCGCCCTGGCCGCCGGGATCGCCGGCGGAGCCGAGGCGATCATCGTTCCCGAGATCAAGCCCGATCTCGAGGTGATCTGCCGCCGCCTGCGCGAGGGGATCGCCAGAAGGAAGACCCATAGCCTCATCCTGGTCGCTGAAGGCGCTGCCGGCGCCTATGCCGTCGGGGAGCAGGTCCACCGGAAAACCGGTCTGGAGACGCGGGTAACCGTGCTCGGACATATCCAGCGCGGGGGCACCCCCTCGGCGTCGGACCGGCTCCTGGCCAGCCGTATGGGCGCAGCAGCGGTGGAGCTGCTGCGCGGTGGAGCGGGCGGGCAGATGCTCTCCCTGCAAGGCGATCGGATCACCGCGGTGCCGCTGGCAGAGGCCGCCGGCCGCAGGGCCTTTCCGGAAGAGCTTTACACGCTCTCCATGATCCTGGCACGTTAACCGCGACATCAACGGGAGGGGGACTGCTCAAATGCGCCGGACAAAGATAATCTGCACCATCGGACCGGCCTCGGAAACACCGGAAGCGATCACCGCCCTCATCGAGGCGGGCATGGATGTGGCCCGGTTGAATCTTTCCCATGGAGAGAGCGAGGCGCACTGGCGCCGGCTACGCATGATCAAAGAGATCAGCCGCTCGCTGAACCGGATCGTTGCGATCATGGTCGATACGCGGGGACCGGAGGTGCGGATCGGAAGCCTCGGCGAGGGCGGGCTCTTGCTTGAAGAGGGCACCGCCCTGATCCTGAGCACCGATCCGACGGCCTACGACCGGGGGAGAATACCGGTCAACTACCCCATGCTTCACCGCGACCTGGCCGTGGGAAGGCTGATCTATATCGACGACGGGCTGATCACGCTGCAGGTCGAATCGATTGCCACCGGGGAGATCCGCTGCCGCGTGCTCCAGGGGGGGCTTCTCAAAAGCAACAAAGGATTGAACCTTCCCGGAAGCAGAATCGGACTCCCTTCCCTGGGCGAGGCTGACCGCGCCGATCTGAAAACAGCGCTGCGCCTGGGGGCTCATTTTATCGCTGCCTCCTTTACCCGTGATCGGGATGATCTCGTCGAGCTGCGCCGTTTTCTGGAGGAGGAGCACAGCGAAGTGAAAGTGATCGCCAAGATCGAGAACGGCAGCGGTTTCGATAATTTCAAGCAGATCCTGAAGCTCTCCGACGGGATCATGGTCGCCCGGGGCGACCTCGGGGTGGAATTTCCCGCCGAAGAGGTCCCCCTACTGCAGAAACAGATCATCCGCCAGTGCAACCGTGCCGGCAAACCGGTGATCACCGCCACCCAGATGCTCGAGAGCATGATCCAGCACCCGCGGCCGACCAGGGCCGAGGCCAGCGATGTGGCCAACGCCATCTTTGACGGCTCCGATGCGGTGATGCTCTCGGGGGAGACAGCGGTGGGCTCCTATCCC
>JAAZPS010000010.1 GCA_012797095.1 Bacillota bacterium
CGGCAGCCTGTAATGGTTGCATTTTTATTTCATGGGGGGTGTGGTGATGTGGTCAAGCAGCGGCGGGGTGATGCAGGTTTTAAGCGGTGCTCTCTCCGCCTCTTCCCTGCGTCAGAAAGTGATCGCCCATAACCTGGCCAACTTCAATACGCCCGGGTTCAAGCGTTACACTGTCTGCTTCGAGGAGCAGCTGGACCGGGCGCAGGGGATGAGGGCGCTCTCCCTTGAGCGCACACACTGCCGGCATCTGGGAGGCGGTGCCGGAGAACAGGTTCCGGTTGTGCAAACCGACCGCTCCGCTGCCCGGCGGGTAGATGGCAACAATGTTGATCTGGAGGAAGAGATGATCGCACTGGTAACCAATCAGCTTCGCTACAATGCTTGTGTCCAGCAGGTCAACAGCCGGTTCAACCGGTGGCGTTATGTGATCAATGAAGGGAGGCGTTAATGATGAGTCTGTTTTCCACCTTTTACATCTCCGGTTCCGGACTGACTGCTGAAAAATTGCGGTTGGATCTCATCGCCGGTAACCTGGCCAATCAGCACAGCACCCGCACTGCAGAGGGGGGGCCTTACCGGCGCCGGACAGCGATCTTTGCGGAAGAGCTGGCCGGCAAGGGTGCTCCAGGCGGGGCGGCCTTTTCCGGTAGCGGAGTCAAGGTCGATCAGATCTATGCCGACCCGCACCCGCCCCAGCTGGTCTACGAGCCGGAGCATCCCGACGCCGATGAACAGGGCTATGTCCGTTATCCCAATGTTGAGCTGTCCAAGGAGATCACCGATATGATCACGGCTCTGCGCTCGTACGAAGCCAATACAACGGTGATCAATACCGCCAAAAGTCTTTACCTGAAAGCGCTGGAGATCGGCCGGTAAGAAAGGAGGTCTGCCTCGATGACAGGTTCAGTTAACGCACTCTCTTCTCTCCGGGGGAACCTGCCCGGAAAGGTGCAGCCGGAAATAAAGAGCAGCCCGGCTGCTTTTGGGGAGCTGCTCAAAAACGCGATCCAGCATACCGATGGGCTGCAAAAGGAGGCCGATCAGGCTGTCCGGGAGCTGGCCGGCGGGAATCTGGACAACCTTCATGATCTGATGATCGTAATGGAGCAGGCGCAGCTGTCGCTTCAGCTGACTGTCCAGGTGGTTAGCAAGGTTGTTCAAGCATATCAGGAGGTTTACCGGATGCAGATCTAAAGCGATCTTGAAACGGGGTTCGTGGAAAAAACCGTACTGCCGATGACCGGGGTCAACCATACATTGTGATAAGGAGAGAACCTGAATGGAGGAAGGGAAGGAACTGAACCGGTCGGTCAGGGAAACTGGCATCGATCTTTCCTCGTTGGTGAAGTACTGGAACGGCCTGGCCCGACCGGTCCGGGTTGGCGTTATTGCGACGGCAGCGGTTGCGTTGGTGCTGATTCTGGTCCTCGGGGTGATCAATCTATCATCACCCTCGATGGAGGTTCTCTTCAGCGACCTGGATCCGGAGCAGGCCCAGGCCGTCGTGGCCAAACTTGAAGCGAGCAATATTCCCTACCGGGTTGGTGAAGATGCCGCGACCATTCTGGTACCCCGCGACCGGAAGGATCAGTTGCGGCTGAATTATTCACCGGAGATCACCTCACGGGGAGCCGGATTCGCTCTGTTTGAGAACAACAACCTTATCACCAGTGATTTTGAACGGCGGGTACAGTGGCAGATTGCCCTCGAGGAGGAGCTCTGCCGGACGATCAACAGCATTGAAGCGGTAGAGAAGGCCCGGGTCCACCTGGTGCTGCCCGAGGGGAGCGTCTTCATCAGGGAGAAAAGTGAACCGACCGCTTCCGTATTTTTGAAAGTAAACCCCTTGAATTCGCTCAATGACAACCAGATTCAGGGCATTCTCAGCCTGGTGGCGGGCAGTGTGGAAGATCTGACCCCCGCAAATATCACGATCATCGATTCACTGGGCAACCCCCTCTTTGATCCTTTCCAGCAGTCGGACGGGCAGATCGGCTTCGGTGCAGTTGAGAAGCAGCTGGCCCTGACCCGGCAATTCGAAAAAGAGGTGGAGGGGCGCCTGCGCTCGATCCTGGAGCAGGCCTACGGTCCGGGCAGGGCGGTGGTCATGGTCAGCGCCGAGCTCGATTTTGATCACTTTGAACGGACAACGGTGACTTACGATGAGCCGGTCAACCGCTCCGAGCAGCGGATCGAGGAGCGCTACGAGGGGGCCGGGAGCGGCCCGGCCGAGGTCGGGGAATCGAATATCCCCGGTTATGCGGTGATCGGGGAGGGCGATGATTACAGTTACGAACGCCTGGAGGAGATCATCAATTACGAGATCGGCGAAACGAGGGAACTTTTAACCCGGGCTCCCGGTCAGGTTGAACGGCTTTCGGTAGCGGTAGTTCTGGACGAGAATGCAGGGAATCCCGATCTGACCTCCCGGATCAGCACGGTCATGCTCTCGGCCCTGGGGATAGATCCGGAGCGGGGAGACAATTTTAATCTCCAGCTGATCCCCTTTGATGACAGCTGGCGGGAACAGCCCCTGGATGAGCCCGCCCCCCGGCCCCTGTTCGGGCTGGAACCGGGACAGCTGATTGCCCTGGCCGGTGGAGCGGTTCTGTTGCTTCTCCTTGTTGCCATATTATTTGCTCTTTTCCGTTCGTCCCGCTCCGCTCTGGCGCCGGTTCCGATGACGACGGAGGCGGCCCTGAATGAGGCCCTGGGAAAACAGTTTCCCGGGCAGGCGGATCAGGGCAAATGGGAAAGGGTTCGCCAGATCGGTGAGATGGAGCCGGAAAACGTGGCGCTCCTGCTTAAAACATGGTTGGCGGAGGATTAAATGCCGGGTAAACAGAACAGCGGTCTGAAAAAAATAGCGGTCCTGTTCCTGGCCCTGGGCCCGGGCATCGCCTCGCGGGTGCTCAAGTACTTCAGCAATGCGGAGATCGAGCGGATCACCCTGGAGATCGCCAATACCAGCAGGGTTAAACAGGAAAAATTGGAGGCGGTCCTCGATGAATTTTTCCTGCTTCACGAAGCGCAGCAGTATCTTCTGAACGGCGGCATCGATTACGCCCGGGATGTCCTGGAGCGGGCTCTTGGCCCGCAGAAGGCGGCCGAGTTGATGAAAAGGCTGAAGGAAAGTTCCAAGTCAAAGCCGTTCACCTTTGTCCGCAATGCCGATGTCAAACAGCTGGCCGGGATGATCGGACAGGAGCACCCCCAGACCATCGCCTATATACTTTCCTACCTTGATTCTGACCAGGCGGCCATGGTGATCGCGGAGCTGCCGCCGGAGATTCAGAGCGACATTGCCAGGCGCATCGCGATCATGGAGCGAACCTCGCCGGAAATCTTGAAGGGGGTCGAGCGGGTTATGCGGGAGCGTCTGGCAAGCATATTTCATCAGGATCTGGCAGCGGCGGGGGGGGTTCCCACCATTGTCGAGATCTTGAACCATGTTGACCGCAGCACCGAGAAGTTGATTCTGGAGGATCTGGAAAAAGAGGATGCCGAGCTGGCCGAACAGATCCGCCAGCAGATGTTCATTTTCGAGGATATCATCTCCCTGGATGATACTTCCGTGCAAAGGGTGCTGCGCGATCTGGACAGCGATGATATTGCCCTTGCCCTGAAGGGGGCCAGCGATGAGGTCAAGAACCGCGTTCTCAAGAATATCTCGAAGCGGGCCGGGGAGATTCTCAGAGAAAATATGGAATTCATGGGCCCGGTCAGGTTGCGTGAGGTGGAGGAGGCCCAGCAGCGGGTAGTTGCGCTGATCCGGAAGCTCGATGAGAGCGGAGAAATCATAATCTCGCGAGGTGGAGAAGATGCCATTATTATCTAAAATTTTTAAACGGCCTCGCCTCAACGGTATTCACGATTATCTGGTTCCCGGCCCGGCTGGAGGGGAGCCGCCCGCCGGTGCGGCGGTTGAATCAGCTGCAGGGGTACCGGCAGCTACCGGCATGGCAGATCTTTTTCAGGGCGATATGCCGGCTCTGCCGGAAGACGGCTGCAGCGTGGCCGCAGCGGTTGAAAAAGAAAGGGAGGCAGTCGAAAGTGCCGTCAGGCAGGGTTTCCTTCAGGGGATCGCCGAGGGAAAAGCCGAGGCAGAGGCTCGCTCCAGGGAGCTGCTGGAGGAGGCTTCTCGAAGGTTGACCGAAGCAGAGCAGGAGGCTGCGCTCTGTCTGAAGGAAGCCCGACAAAGAGCCCGGGATATTGTCCGCTCTTCCGAGGCCGATATTGTGGAGCTCTCGGTGGCCATCGCCGAGAAATTGCTCTTCGATCAGCTGGAGATAGCCCCCCGGAAGGTGGCCCGGATCGTTCAGGAATCGCTCCGCCATTTCCCCGATGAAAAGGAGCCGCTGGAGGTTTTTCTGCATCCGGCAGATCTGCCGGCTTGCCGGAAAGAGCTGGAGCAGTCTGCAGAGGGGGCCGTGGTGATAGAAAGATTGAGGTTGCTGCCCGACGAACTGCTGCCGCGGGGCAGCTGCCGCATCGAGTCTGGAAACGGCACCGCCGAATATCTGCTTAGTGAAGAACTGAGAAAAATCAGGGAGACCCTGCTGCAGATCGCCCTGGAAAAGGATCGCCGGGAGCAGCAGGAGGAAGAGCTTGCCTATGCCAGTCATTGAGCCACAGCTTCTTTCAAACAGCAGTAAATATATTGCCCGGGTGAGCAGCCACCGCGGGGGGCGCTTAACTGGCAAGGTTTGCCAGGTGATCGGGCTGGTGGTCGAGGCCAGCGGGATTCAGCCCTTTATCGGGGAGATCTGCCGCATCGAAACCGGGCCCGATCGGGCAGTGCCTGCCGAAGTGGTCGGCTTTCGAGAAAATCGCAGCCTGCTGATGCCCTACGGTGACCTCAAGGGGATCTCTCCCGGGTGCGCGGTACGGCCCACGGAAAGAAGCTTTACGGTGCGGGTTGATCGGCAGCTGCTGGGCCGGGTTCTGGATGGTCTGGGGCGGCAGCTCGAATCGGGTGAGCCGCCGCTCCCCCCGCAGGTTGGCCGGGAATGCATGGTTAACCGGAATCCGCCCAATCCGATGGAGCGGAGCGCCATCACCGAGATCCTCCCTACCGGAGTTAAGGCGATCGACAGCCTGCTCACCTGCGGTCAGGGACAGCGGGTGGGGATCTTTTCCGGAAGCGGTGTCGGCAAGAGCACCCTTCTGGGGATGATCGCCCGCCACGGCCGGGCCGAGGTCAATGTGATCGCCTTGATCGGGGAAAGGGGCCGGGAGGTGGGTGACTTTATCCGCCGGGATCTCGGACCGGAAGGGCTCGCTCGTTCCGTGGTCGTGGCCTCCACCTCCGATCGGCCGGCCCTGGAAAGGGTTACTGCGGGGTTGGTTGCCAAGACGATCGCCGAATATTTCCGGGATCAGGGGGCGCATGTGATCTTTCTGATGGATTCGGTGACCCGCTTCTGTATGGCCCAGCGGGAGATCGGTCTGGCCGTGGGGGAGCCGCCCTCCGCAAGGGGCTACACCCCCTCGGTCTTCGCCCTGCTCGGCCGTTTTCTGGAGCGCTCCGGCACCGCCCGCCGGGGCAGCATCACCGGTTTTTACAGCGTTCTGGTGGACGGCGATGATTTCAACGAACCGATCACCGATGCTGTCCGCAGCATTCTCGACGGGCATATCGTTCTCTCGCGGGAGATCGCTTCGCAAAATCAATATCCGGCGGTCGATATCCTGCGCAGCAACAGCCGGTTGATGCCCCAGCTGATCGATCGGAGCCGGGCGGCGGCTGCAGGGAAGATTCGCGAGCTGCTCTCCACGTATGAATCGATGGAAGATCTGATCAATATCGGTGCCTATGCGGCCGGATCGCAGCAGAATATCGATCTGGCCATCGAGAAGCGGTCGCAGATTCAGGAATTCTTGCGCCAGGAACCGGATCAAAAATTTTCATGGGAAGAGACCTCCTCGCTGGTGGAGCGGCTGCTGCAGTAGCGGCAGCCTGCGGTCGGCGAGCCGGGGCGGGGACAGAAGTTGAAGATGAAATTTAGATTACAGAGAGTGCTTGACCTGCGGGCGGCCCAGGAAAGGAGGGTCCAGCAGGAGCTGGGCACCCTGCAGCAGGCTCACCGGGTGATTCTTGACCGGCTCGATCGGCTCCGGGAGGCTCAGGGCACCCTTTTCGATTTCTTGAAACAGCAAAAGGGGTGCTCCATCGATCTGCTGCGGCTGCAGCACGGCTACGTCTATTCCGCGGAGCTGGAAAAAGAGCTCTCCGCACAGGAGAAGAAACGTCAGGAATCCAGCCTCCTGGTCGAGCAGCAGCGGGAAAGGGTCAAGGGATGCTGGCGGAAGCGCCGCATGCTGGAGATACTGAAGGGCAAAGCTGAAGCAGGGTTCAGGGAGGTGGTTAAAAAAGAAGAGCAGAAACAGCTGGATGAACTGGTCCTGTTTGCGTTTACGGAAAGTTCGCGAGAGCGGTTGAAGGAGGTGAATGGATGAACAGGATTGACCTGGCAATACCGGGGGTGGAACCGGCATTCCAAGTGGCGCTCAGGCCTTGCCCTCTTGCGGGGAAGGAACCTTCAGGAAAGATCAACTTCAGAGCGCTGCTGGCCGGAAAGAGCCGGAAACCTGCCATTGCCGGGGAACCTCAAGCGAAGGCTGTCTCGATAGAGCAGCGAGCGGCCGAATTGCTGCCGAAAAACGGAGACGGCTGCCAGGATGAACCGCTGCTGTTCCCTTCGATCGACCCGGAAGCGCTGCCGTACTCTGAAGATGATTGCGCTGCCGGTGAGCTCATGCTGTTTCCGGAGGAGGGGTGTAGCGCTGCAGCTGAAGCGTTTCAGTCTGCTGCTGCGTCCTTTTCCGGCAGCGATCACAGCCTGAACGCACCGCCGGAGGGATCGCTCCGCCAGGGAGCGGAGCCGGCCGGTGCCGGGCAGACGGAACTCGCACCATTTCTCACCGGAGAAACACCTCTCCGGGAGGGAAACCCCCTTGAAGGGGACGGTCTCGGCGAAAAGGATCCCGCTGCTGGGGCGGCTCCGGACAGCAGCCGGATAGAGCGGCAGCCGCAGGCAGCAGCGGAGCCCGATCCCTCCGGAGCCAAAAGCAGCTCCGGAGATCTTGACAGATCCGTGAAGAGCGATGCTGCAGCCGGCCGGGAGGGCCCGACAGAGCATAAAGGGGAGGGCACCGCTGCAACACCGGTTGCTGCGGCGAGCGGGCTGACAGAAGGTCAGGCGCTGCCTGAGCTGTTCCTGACGGTGCAGTCACCGGCTGGCGAGGCCGCTGCGGGGAAGGGCACTGCTGGATCAGCTTTACCGGGCCCGGCAAACCCGACTGCGGAACAGGTTCCGGGTGGAGTGGATCTGACCGGCAGTATGCTCGAGCAGCTGCGCGGCTGCTGCACTTACTTTCGGGAAAGAGCCGCTTTCCCCGCAGAGATAAGGCTCTCCCTCGATCCGCCGGAGCTGGGGGAACTCTTGATCCGGGTTGTCTCCAGGCAGGGCAAGCTCTCGGCTAGCATCATCACGGGGACGGTTGCGGTGAAGGAGGCGCTGGCGGGTGTTTTGCATGAGCTTCACCAGCGCTTCGAGCAGAATAGCCTTTTCCTGGAGAGGGTCGATCTGCTCACTGCCGGAGAGATGTCCCTCGATGATCACCGTTTCAAAAAAGGTGACTACCGGGGTTCATGGCTGGACGACGACAGTGCCGGAATGTTTTCCCGGAAGGAAGAAGAGCGGCCCCGGGTGCATCGCGTCGGGCCGGTTCATGAAGGTGCAATCAATTACTGGGCTTAGGAGGTGTTTGATAGGTGGGGATTACCGGTATTGCGGGAACTGCGGCCCCGGCGGGCGCGCAGAACCGGGAGACAACAGAACATAACACCGGGTTGGGAAGCGATCTTTTTCTGCAGCTGTTGGTAGCGCAGATGCGTTATCAGAATCCCCTCTCCGGGGAGCAGGATACCGGGCAGATGATCACCCAGCTGGCTCTTTTCACCATGCTAGAGCAGGTAGTCAAGGTGCAGCGGAGTCTGGAGAATCAGGGCTATGCCGCCGACCGCTCCGGAGCCCTGAATCTGCTCAACCGGACGGTTGAGCTGATCGATGGAGAGGGTGTCCCGGTTTCCGGGTCGGTTACAGCGGTAAGCTTTGCCGGAGCTCAGCCCCTGCTTACAGTTAACGGGCGGGAATACCCCTACAGTGCCCTGCTGAAGGTCGAGGGGGGATCGGATGATGGTTGAGCGGCTCGGGCCTGGCAGGCCGGTTCTGCCGCCTGGGGCGGCCGGTGCCGGCACCGGAAAGACGGCGCGGGGTTCCACCGCACCGACTGCCTTTCACCGGATCCTGGAGGAGGCCCGTCGGGAAAACGGGGTCATTTTTTCGGCCCATGCCCTCGGCAGGCTGGAGCAGCGAAAGATCGAATTTGGCCGGGAAGATCTGCAGAAGATCTCCAGGGCCATGGACAGGATCGCGGCCAAGGGAGCCCGTTCTCCGCTGCTGCTTTACAACAATGTCGCCTTGCTGGCCAGCGTTCCCAATCGCACCATCATCACGGCGGTGGACGGAACGATGGAGAAAGAACAGCTTTACACGAATATCGACAGCGCGGTTATCTTCGAGTAGGCCGGACCTCTTTGAGGGGGCCTCGCTCTGCCGAACGAAAGAAGCAGAGCCGCCGCGCCGAGGAAAGTTTAACCAAAGGAGGTCAATCAATGATCCGTTCATTAAGCACTGCCATATCCGGTTTGAGGGGAAACCAGATCAAACTGGATGTGATCGGCAACAATATTGCCAATGTGAACACGGTGGCGTTCAAGAAATCACAGGTTCGCTTCGAAGACCTGCTCAGCCAGACCCTGCAGGGGGCGACCGCTCCCATGATCCGGGGGGGGATGAATCCCTCGCAGGTGGGGATGGGGATGCGAGTTTCTTCTAGCATGAGCACCCACTATCAGGGGCCGATCCAGAATACCGACTGGGAGACCGACCTGGCCATCGAGGGCGCCGGCTATTTCATCGTCTCCGATGGCCGGGAGCATTTCTATACCCGCGACGGTTCCTTTGGACAGGATGCCAGCGGCCATCTGGTCAACGTCAACGGCCTCAGGTTGATGGGCTGGGCGGGCGCGGGGGATATCTCCGGGGCGGAGCTGGTGCCGCTGCATATACCGTTGGGGGAGCAGGCTGTGGCCAGGGCCACCTCGCAGATCTCTTTTGCCGGCAACCTGGATGTGCGTCAGGCAGCGGACGAGCAGTACAGTTACGAGCAATATATCTACGACTCCCTGGGCAGGTGCTATTTTGTTGAATTTACCTTCACCCCGGCGGAGGACAGTAACAGCTGGCTCTGTGCGGTCTCCTCCGAAGATCTCGCAATCGGCCCGGGGGATCCGGGAACAGCGGTGGAGCTGGGCGAGCTGCACTTCACTGCCGAGGGAAACCTGGATCCGGCCAACTCGACCATAACCAACCTCACCGCCGCCCCTGGAGGAGCGGCGCCTATCGAGATCACCCTGAGCTTTCTGGGCTGTACCCAGCTGGCTGCGGCCAGCAACATTCTGGTAAGGGAGCAAAACGGTTTTCCCACCGGGGAGCTGATCTCCTTCGAGATCGGCCGCTCCGGAGCGATCACCGGCTCCTACAGCAATGGTATGATTGAAGATATCGGCCAGATCCCCCTGGCTTTCTTCACCAACCCCGAGGGGCTGATCAGGGAGGGGGGCAACCTCTTCCAGAGCACCTCCAATTCCGGTGAGGCGAGGAGAGGACTTCCGGGAACGGAAGGCCGGGGGCTGCTCCGCTCCTCCTCGCTGGAGATGTCCAACGCCGATATCGCGGTGGAATTCACGGAGCTGATCACCACCAGCCGCGCCTTTCAGGCCAATACCCGGGTGGTAACGACATCTGATGAGATCTTGATGGAAGTAATCAATATGAAGCGGTAGATCAAGATGGAGGGGGGCCTGTGCCCCCCTCCATAACAGTAAAAGAGGGTTACTGATGAAGCGTTTTGACTCGATGACAGTTATGGGAATCCTGATCGGTCTTGGCCTGGTCCTGCTGGGGATCAGGCTGGAGGGTGAGATCGGTGCTTTCTGGAACCTGTCCGGTCTGCTGATCACCATCGGAGGCTCTTTTGGCGCGGTGATGGTGAATTTTCGGGCCGGAGAGATCAGGATGGTCCTGCAGGTAACCAGGCAGGCGTTCATTCGCCGGGAGCAATCGCTGGTCGATCTGTGCCACAGATTTGTCTACCTGTCCCAGAAAGCTCGCCGGGAGGGTCTGCTGGTGCTGGAAGATGAGCTTCCGGAGATGGAGGATCCCTTTACGCGGAATGGGTTGCAGATGGTGATCGACGGCTTTGAACCGGAAGCGATCCGCAAGATTTTGCTTTCGGAGCTGGAATCGATCGAGGAGCGCCATGAACTGGGCCAGAGCCTTTTCCGGACCTGGGGATCGCTCGCCCCGGCTTTCGGGATGATCGGAACGCTGATCGGGCTGGTGATGATGCTGGGCAAGCTGGAGGATCCCAGCGCCATCGGTCCGGGCATGGCCGTTGCTCTCCTGACCACCTTTTACGGAGTGCTCCTGGCCAACCTGGTTTTCATCCCCCTGGCCGGCAAGCTGGCCATCTACAGCAGGGAAGAGAGCAGGCGGAAAGAGATCATCATCGAGGCGCTGCTGCTGCTGCAAAGCGGGATCAATCCGCGCTTGATGAAAGAACATCTCAAAGCCTATTTCTCCCCTGCCGAAAGAAAGCTTCTGGAGGAAGAGGAGCGGCGGGAAGAAGAGGAAGAAGAGCTGCCGGAGGAAGTGATCTTCGATGGATAGATCAGGACGGAGAAGAAGGCCCCGCAGGGAAGAAAACAGCGCGCCGTGGATGCTGACCTATTCGGATATGGTTACCCTTTTGCTGACCTTCTTCATCCTGCTCTTTGCCATGTCGGTGATCGATATCGAACGCTTCAAGGATACGATCATCTCGATCCAGAGCTCCCTCTTCGGCCATACCGGAATAATGGAAAGCCCCCGGGAGGCGGGCTCTCCGGACGGGGTCGGTGATGCCGAGATCGATGCCCGGGCGCTCGATCTGGGTCAGTCGCTGCTGGAGAAAGCGAGGGAGGCAGAGGCTCTCCGGGCCAAGGCGGAGCTGTTTCTGGCGCGGGCCGGCCTGGAGGGGGCGGTCGAGATCAGGATCGAGGAGCGGGGGGTGGTCATGGAGCTGCCCAATCAGATCTTCTTTGAACGGGGCAGCGCCGAGCTCAAGCCGCGAGCCCGGGAATTTCTGAAGGGACTGGCCCTTTTTATCCGTGAGATCAAGCAGCGGATCATCATTGAAGGGCATACCTGCAATCTGCCGATCAATACCGCTCGTTATCCCAGCAACTGGGAACTTTCGGCGGCCCGCTCGGTCGGGGTGACCCGCTATCTTGTGGAGACGCAGGGGTTGGCACCGGACCGCTTCATGGCGACGGGATACGGTGAATATCAGCCGGTGGCGGATAACGGTACTGCCGAGGGAAGGGCCAAAAACCGCCGGGTGACCATTGTCTTTTCTCTATCAAAGTGAAGGTGAGGCAGGTAATTTTATGGACTACAGCACATTGACGGAGTCTTCACCGGGAAAGCCCCCGGTGAAAAAAAGAAAAAGCAGCCGGACACCGCTGCTGATCGCCGCTGCCGTTGCTGCCGGCCTGCTGCTCACCGCTGGCTGGCTCCAGTACGGTACCGCCATGCAGCGTTGGTTTACCGGCAGGAGCAGTACGGTTCCGGAGGCGGCCCATATTATTCCCCTCAGGGAGCTGCAGGTTAATCTGGCCGATCCGGGAGGGCGGCGCTATCTCCGCTTGAAGATCTGCTTTGCTACCGGTGACAAAGCCCTGGTCAAGGAGGTCAACCGCCGGGAACCGGAGATTCGCTCCGGGATCATCTCCCTGCTGCGCTGCCTGACCGTGCAGGATCTGGAGGGGCGCGAGGGGATGGAGCGGTTGGAACGGGAGCTGCTGGAGCAGGTGAACAGCATTCTCGCCTCGGGGGAGCTGCAGGAGATCTACTTTGACAATATTCTAATTCAATAATGGGGGTCTTGCTGCCATGAACGGGGAAAAAAAAGGCCGGAAAGAGCCGGTCCAGGAAAACGGTGGAGCGGAGGGTGCGGCGGTCAAGGTTTGCCGGGTGGAATTTCAACCTTTTCCCGATGAAACGGCCGCGCCGCCCGGTCGGGAGCGCTCTCCGGTTTTCAACGGGATCAGGCTGAAGCTGGCTGCCGAACTGGGGAAGACCAGGATCAAGATCCGCGATTTCATCAACCTGGAGGAGGGCTCCCTGCTGGAACTGAACCGCCCGGCAGATGAAAATGTGACCCTGCTGGCCAATGAGGTCCCCTTTGCCCGGGGTGAGATCGTGGTGATCAACGAACGCTTCGGGGTGCGGCTCACCTCTTTCATGCACGAAAAGCGGGAGTAAGGACCGGAGGAAGGCTTGAAATGGAAGAATATCTGCTGGTGTTGAAATTCATCGGGCTGCTTCTGCTGGTGGCGTTGCTGGCCTATCTGGTGATCAGGTTCGGGTTGCGACGCCTGCAGCCTGCGGCGGGACGGGGTTATCTCCGGATCATCCAGAAGACGGCCCTTGATCTGAAGGGCGACCGCCTGCTGGTCCTGATCCAGATCGGGGAGCGGGTCCTGCTTCTGGGCTCGGCCCAGGGAAATGTCTCCGTGCTGGCGGAGCTCTCTGCGGAGGAGCTTTCATTGCCGGCTGAAAATGTTACCGGACCGGAAGGCGAAAGCCTTTTTCCCGGACTGCTGAACAGTTTCCGCAGGAAAATGAAATCCTGAAGGGAAGGAACCTACTTTTGAAAACAGGGTCTAAAATCTTGCTTGTTCTGCTGCTGCTCCTTCTTTTCGCCGGGACAATCTGGGGCGCCCGTCAGGCGGCGGCGCAGCCCATCATCGTCCCCGAAGTGGAGCTGCGCCTGGGGGGAGGCGAGGAAAGCCCCGAAAGGCTGGCCGGGTTCCTGCAGCTGCTGCTCTTTCTCGCAGCGATCACGCTGGCTCCGGCGTTTGTTGTCCTGATGACCTCCTTTACCCGGATCGTGGTGGTGCTCTCCTTTGTCCGGAGCTCCCTGGCGACGCAGCAGATCCCGCCCAACCCCGTCATCACCGGCCTTGCTCTTTTCATGACCATCTTCATCATGTTTCCCACCTGGGGGTTGATCAATGAGCAGGCTATTCAGCCCTATCTGGAAGGGGAGATCAGTGAGGAAGAGGCCTGGGAGGAAGCGAAAGCGCCCCTTTCGGAGTTCATGCTCTATCAGACCCGCGAGAAAGATCTGGCCCTGTTTATCGATATCTCCGGCATGGAGATCCCGGAGGAGAGGAGCGACCTGCCCCTGCAGGTGCTGGTTCCCTCCTTTGTCATCAGCGAGTTGAAAACAGCGTTTCAGATGGGATTCATCCTGTTCATCCCCTTTCTGATCATCGATATGGTGGTGGCGAGCACGCTCATGTCCATGGGGATGTTCATGCTCCCTCCGGTAATTATCTCTTTACCCTTCAAAATATTGCTCTTTATTCTGGTGGATGGTTGGCATCTGGTGGTGAAGTCGCTGCTGGAGAGTTATCTGTAGGAGGCGGGAGGATGGCCCAGGGAATCCTGTTGGAGATGCTGAGCGAAGCGGTCAAGGTGATCCTGATCATGGTTGCGCCCATCCTGGGTTTCAGCCTGTTGATGGGGCTGACTGTAAGCATATTCCAGGCAACGACCCAGATCCAGGAGCAGACACTGGCGTTTGTGCCCAAGATTATCACGGTGCTGCTGGTGCTGATGCTGCTGGGAGGCTGGATCATCAATGTGGCGGTGCAATTTACCCTGAAACTGTGGAGCGAGGGGCTGACTCCCTTTTGAAAGCCCCCGCCTGCCGCAGCAGAAAATATAGCAAGGAGACTGGTAGATCTTGAGCCTTGATTTTCTGGATCTGAATCAATGGCCGCTGTACCTGCTAGTATTTGCCCGGATGGCTGGAATAGTGTTTCTCTTTCCCTATTTCAACTGGCCGGGGATTCCGGCGGTGCTGCGGATCTGGATCGCGATGATCCTTTCCTGGTTGATCTACCTCTCGCTGCCCGGAGAGGCGCCCTTCAGCACCGCCGGTGCCCCGGAGATGGTACTGCTGCTGGCCAGGGAGGCTGCTGTCGGGCTGGCTCTCGGTTTTCTGATCGTGCTCTGTTTCTCGCTGTTTACCCAGGCCGGGCAGCTGATGGATCTGGGGGCGGGGCTGACCCTCTCCGCCATTTTCAACCCCCAGGCCGGCGGTCAGGTCACCCTGCTGGGCAGGTTCTACTACTTGCTGGTGCTGGTCTATTACCTGGCGATCAACGGGCACCATCTTTTTATCACCTCCATCGCCGAAAGCTACCGTTTGATTCCCCTCGATTCGGCCTTTCTGGCGCGGGAGCTGGCCGGGGGGATGGGGCAGATCTTTGCCCGCATCTTTACCCTTGCTTTCCAGATCGCCGCCCCGGTGATCGTTGTTCTGCTGATCATGGATCTGGCCCTCGGTCTCATCGCCAAGACCGTGCCCCAGGTTCATGTCTTTGTCGAGGGGCTGCCGTTGAAGATTGCCCTGGCCCTGCTGATCCTGGGGATCCTGCTGCACCCGATGGCGGCTGCCTGGGAGAGCCTTCTGGATGGCTTCTCCCGCTATCTCTACTGGTTCATGGAAGCGTGGTGACAAAGTGGCCCCGTTTACCTCTGAAAAGGATAAAACCGAGGAGCCGACGCCGCACCGCTTGAGGGAAGCCCGGCGCAAGGGTCAGGTTTTCCGGAGCGTCGAGCTGGTCTCGGCGGCCAATCTGCTCACCGTTCTGCTGGCCCTGCTGCTGCTCGGTTCCTGGATGCTGAAGGAATTCGAGGCCCTCTTTAGCACCATCTACGAGCACCTCGGCACCGTTCAGCGCGGCGGTTTCCAGGCCGGGGAGATCCTGCTCCGGGGGGCCGGCGGCTATCTGACGATCATGGCCCCTTTCTTCGGCACGGCTGTTGTGGCCGGGGTAGCGATCAATCTACTTCAGGTCGGGTTCAATGCCAGCGGTTCGCGGCTATCCCCGCAGCTCGAGCGGATCAACCCGCTTCAGGGGCTCAAGAGAATATTTTCCCAGCGAGCGCTTTTCGAGCTGGCCAAGGCGATCATGAAACTGGTCATTGTCGGTATGGTCACCTTCTACTATGTCCGCGGCCGGCTTCCGGAGGCGCTGGCCCTGCTCAACCGGGAGGCGGTTCACAGTGCCGCGCTGATCTGGAAGGTGATGGGGGGGCTGGGGCTGCGGGTGGGGCTCCTCTATCTGGCCCTGGCCCTGCTGGACTATCTTTTTCAACGGCGGGAACACTGGAAGAGTTTGCGCATGACCCGCCGGGAGGTCAAGGAAGAGCTGAAACATCTGGAGGGCGATCCCCTGATCCGCTCCCGGATCAGGGAAAGGCAGCGGCTGCTGGCCCAGCAGCGGATGCTGGAGGAGCTGCCCACGGCCGATCTGGTTATCACCAACCCCACGGCGATCGCGGTCGCTTTACGCTACCGGGCGGAAACGGATCAGGCGCCCCGGGTGGTGGCCATGGGGGCCGGTGTCCTTGCCCGAAAGATCAGGGAGCTGGCGCAAGAGCACCGCATTGCCCTGGTGGAAAATAGGGCGGTGGCGCAGCTGCTCTGGAAAAATGCGGCGGTCGGTGAGGAGATCCCGGTGGAGCTGTACCAGGCGGTGGCGGAGATCCTGGCCCTGGTCTACCGGATGAAGGAGCAGAAGAGAGGAGGCGGCGGCGGTGCCGGCCTATGATCTGAGCAAAACGGAGCGCCCCCGGCGGCGCTGGCTATCCGGCAATATGGATCTGGTTGCGGCGGTGGCTTTTATCGGGATCGTCGTGATCATGATCCTGCCGCTGCCTCCGGCGTGGCTCGATATATTGCTGGTGATCAATATCTCCTTCTCCATCATCACCCTGCTGCTGACCCTTTTTTCCGCCGACACCAGGGAGCTGAATATATTTCCCTCGGTTCTGCTGACAGCGACTCTTTTCCGGCTGGCGCTGAATATCTCCTCAACCCGCCTGATCCTCTCCCGGGCCGACGCCGGGAAAGTGATCCAGGCCTTCGGTCAGTTTGTCGTCGGCGGGAACTATGTCGTCGGCCTGGTCATATTCGTGATCATCACCGTGATCCAGTTTGTCGTCATCACCAACGGCGCCGGCAGGATCGCCGAGGTGGCGGCCCGCTTCACCCTCGATGCCCTCCCGGGGAAGCAGATGAGCATCGACGCCGATTTCAATGCCGGGCTGATCGATGAAAAGAGCGCCCGGCAAAAGAGAAAAGCGCTGCAGACGGAAGCCGACTTTTTCGGGGCGATGGACGGAGCGAGCAAATTTGTCCGCGGCGATGCCATCGCCGGGATCGTCATCGTGCTGATCAATATCATCGGCGGCCTGGTCATCGGCGTTCTCCAGCAGGGTTTTTCCCTGGTCGAGGCGGCGCAGATCTATACCATTCTGACCGTGGGAGACGGGCTTGTCGCCCAGATCCCGGCGATCCTGATCTCCACCGCTGCGGGGATGCTGGTCACCAGGTCCACCGCGGAGGCCTCTTTCGGGGAGGAGCTGGCCGGACAATTCCTGGGATATCCGCGGGTGCTTGCGCTGACCGCGGGGCTGCTTCTTTTCCTGGGCCTGGTCCCGGGGCTGCCGGCCCTGCCTTTCATCATCCTGGCACTTTTCTGCGGCCTGCTCTCATTTATTCTCGCAAGGGAGCAGCGGCAAAAAAAGGCGGCCCAGGCCGAGATAACAGCGGCGGCCCATCTCTCGGCGGAGCCCGATGACCCCGGTCTGCTTTTGCGGGTGGAGCTGCTCGAGATCGAGGTCGGCTACAATCTCATCTCCCTGACCGAGCCCCGCGGCGGCAGCAGCCTGCTCGAGCGGATCACCATGGCCCGCCGCAAGATCATCAGCGAGCTCGGGATGATCATCCAGCCCGTCCGGATCAGGGACAACCTGCACCTGCCGCCCAATGATTACCGCTTCAAGATGAAGGGCAATCTCATCGGGCAGGGTCAGCTCCGGCCGGGGATGGTTCTGGCCCTGTGCCCCGAGGGTGATTTTCCGGAGCAGCTTGAAGGGATCTCCACCCGCGAACCGACCTTCGATCTGCCGGCCATCTGGATCGGCGAAGGGGAGAAGGAGAAAGCGGAGCTGCTCGGCTGCACCGTTGTCGACCCGTCCACCGTTTTGCTGACCCATTTTTCGGAGATGCTGAAAAGCCATGCTCACGAGCTCCTGACCCGCCAGACGGTCAAGGAGATGATCGAACTGGTCAGGGAAAGCAGTCCGGCGGTGGTGGAGGAGCTGACTGCAGATCTGCTGACCCTGGGAGAGATCCAGAAGGTGCTGCAGAACCTGCTTCGCGAGGGGGTTCCGCTGCACGATCTGGAGACCATCCTGGAGCAGCTGGCCGATCAGGCCCGGGTGAGCAGGGATCCGGATGCGCTGACAGAGCGGGTTCGCGAGGCTCTTCAGCGCACCATCACCTATCTTCACGCCCTCCCCGGAGGGCCGCTGACCGTGCTCACTCTCGCTCCGGAGCTGGAGAAGGAGATCGCCAATTCGCTTAAAAGCACCGCCAGGGGGATCCTTCCGGTGCTGGCCCCGGGAAGGATGCAGCAGCTTGTCGGCGCACTGGAGGGGCATCAGGAGACGCTGCAGGCCAAGGGGGAGAGCGCTGCGGCAATCCTGACCTCTCCGGGGATCCGCCTGCCCCTGAGAAGGTTTCTCGAGGGATTTTTCCCAAGGCTGGCTGTGCTCTCCGTGCACGAGATTCTCCCCGAAATCAAGGTCGAATCCGCGGGGGTGATCAGTATTCATGAAAGTTAGAAAGTACTATTCCAAAAATCAGGTTGAGGGATTTCTTCAGGTCAGGAAAGAGCTCGGCCCCGAGGCGATCATCTTGCAGACCCGGAAAGTGCGCCATCCCGGTCTCAAGGGGCTGTTCCTGCCGCCCCGGATAGAGATCATTGCCGCCCTGGACCTGCCGGAAAACGCACCGGAGCCGCCGGCCGCACCTTCAGAGCAGAGCGGCCGGCTGGAAAAAGAGCTGGATGAGCTGAAAAAGATGGTTCAGGAGTTGATGGCGCGCCCCCCCGGCGAGGCCGAGGGAACCGGGGGGCGGGAGAACCGGACCTACTGGCGCAACTTTCTGCAGAAACTGGATCTCGATCCGGTCATGGCCGATGATCTGCTGACCCGGCTCTCCTCCGAGCCTGATGGCCCCGGCCTGAACTGGGCCTCCATGGTCCTGGCGCTGCAGGAGCAGCTCAACCGGCGGCTCACGGTGAGCCCGGAGAAGGAGCATCGCACCCTGGTTCTGGTCGGCCCGACCGGGGTAGGCAAGACGACCACCCTGGCCAAGCTGGCGGCGCGCTATGCGCTGACCTTCAAGGAAAAGGTCGGCCTGATCACCGTCGATCATTTCCGTATCGGGGCGGTGGAGCAGCTGAGAGCGTACGCCGAGATAATCGATCTTCCCCTGGAGACGGTGATCGGCCCCGCAGATCTGAGCGGGGCGCTGGAACGTCTGGCGGACTGCGATCGGATCCTGGTCGATACGGCCGGCCGCTCCACCGGCAGCCCCACCCAGATCGATGAGCTGGCGGAATATATCGAGCTGCTGCTTCCGGCGGAGATACATCTTGTGATCAGTGCCACCACCCGCTGGCAGGATATCCGCCGTATCGCCGGCAGCTTCTCCAAGCTGCAGTACAACCGGCTCCTTGTGACCAAGCTGGATGAAACCACATCTTACGGTGCCGTGCTGAACGGAGCCTATCATACCAACCGGCCGCTGGTCTATCTGACCGACGGGCAGAGCGTCCCCGACTGTTTGAAGCTGGCCCGGGAGATGGATTGGGCCGAGCTGTTTCTGGGGGGGGGAGGAAGATGATCGCCGATCAGGCTGAAAAGTTGAGAGCCGCTGTCAGAAAAGATCGCGCTGCAACGCCGCCGCCGGAGCGGCAGCGTCAAAGCCGCGTTATTGCGGTGACCAGCGGCAAGGGGGGCGTGGGCAAGACCAACCTGGTCCTGAACCTGGCCCTAAAACTGGCCCAGATGAACTCGCGGATCGTTGTCTTTGACGCCGATCTGGGGCTGGGCAATGTCGATATCCTGCTCAACGCCCTCCCCGAATTCACCCTGGGAGATGTTATCTCCGGCGAAAAGGATATCCGCGAGATCATGATTCAGGGTCCGCACAATGTGCAGATCGTGCCCGGCGGTTCCGGCCTTTTTGAACTGGCCAACCTGGATCTGGTCCGGCGCAACCGGCTGCTCGGGAAGCTGGAGCTACTGGAGATGGAAGGGGAGATCATCCTCCTGGATACCTCGGCGGGCATCTCCAAGAACGTGACCGATTTTATCAGGGTGGCCGACGAGTTTATCCTCATAACCACTCCCGAGCCCCATGCGCTGACCGATGCCTACGGGATGCTGAAGGTGATCGCCGGGCAGGAGATTAACCGGAGCGGCTATATCGTGATCAACTGCGTTCGCCGGGTGCTCGAGGGGGAACGGATCTACGAGCGGTTGAAGAACATGGTTCAGACCTATCTGCCCGGGATGGAGATACGCTATCTCGGCAGCATCGATTACGACCCCGCAGTACCGCGGGCGGTTCAGGAGTTCTCACCCTTTATCCTGAAATATCCCAGGAGCGCGGCAGCGGCTTCCATCGACAAGATCGCCTGGCGCCTTCTGGCCAACGAGGGCTTCCAGCCTCCGCCGCAGCGGCAGGCAGGTCTGATCGAGCGGTTGAAAAACCTGTTCACCCGTTGAGAATGGAATACCGGAGTCAGGAAAGGATCAATCGTTTATGTTTGAACAGAGGGCCGGGGCGAGCTATTTCAACAGGGATGACCCTGGAAACAAGGAAGCGCTGGTGATGGAGCATCTGCCGCTGATCAGGCGGATCGCCGGCAAGCTGAGCATTGCCCTGCCGGCGGTGCTCGATCAGGGCGATCTGGTCGGCAGCGGGATCATCGGGCTGCTGGAGGCTTACACGCGTTACGACCCTTCGCAGCAGGTTCCTTTTGTGGCGTATGCCTCGGTCAGAATTCGTGGGGCGATGATCGACGAGATCAGGAAAGTCAGCCTGGCGCCGCGGCAGCTCTTTCCCCGCCTGCGCCGGATCCAGGAGGCGGCCGACAGCCTCAAGCAGAGCCTCGAGCGCGAGCCGGAGCCCTCCGAGATCGCCGCTTTGCTGGGTTGGTCCCGGGATGAGCTCACCAGGATCTGGTCATATTACAATCTTCTTTCGGTGCTCTCCCTGGAGAAGTTGCTCTTCGATGAAGCGGGCGGCGAGGGCGCGGCCCTGAAGAATTTTCTGGCTGCGCCGGGGGAGGGTCCGGAGGCGGCCCTGGTCAAAAAGGAGCGTGAGCGCTCGCTGGAGGCGGCTCTGGAGCAGCTGCCGGAGCGTGAGCGGATGCTGCTCTCGCTCTACTATTACGAGGAGCTGACCCAGAAAGAGATCGCCGGGTTGATGAAGATATCGATCGCCAGGGTGTCGCAGATTCATGCCCGGGCCGTCCGGCGGCTGCAGGAAATTCTGGCGGAAAAGGATTGAGGGGGGCTCAGATGGGTTATTTCATCGGTGGACTGTTGTTGGGGTTGATTGCCGGCGGGCTTCTTTTCGGCCGGTTCAGCCCGGGCCGCTTTCAGCAGCTCCTGCAGCAGGAAAGTGTCCCGGGCGGCCATTCCGAGCAGCTGGCCCGGACCGCCCGGCGCCTCGATTCGCTGGAGGAATGTTGCCGTCGCCTGGAAAAAGAGCTGGCCGCCGGCTCCGAAAGAAAAGCTTGCCGCGGTGCCGGCTCGCCCGAGGCCGGGTGGAAGCGGGAGCGGGTCCTGACCCTGTGGGAAGAGGGGCAAGAATTCAATGAGATCATCCGCCGGACCGGCCTGAGCCGGGGAGAGATCGAGCTGATCCTATCGCTTCAGGAGCGTCATTGAACGCTAATCTTGGAAGGAGGTTTTGCCGATGCGCGGATTATATCTGGCCGAAGCAGCCCTGCTGACCCAGCAGGCAAAGCTGAATCTGATCAGCAACAATATGGCCAATCAGCGGAGTGCCGGATTCAAGAAAGATGCCCTCGCCCAGGTCAGCTTTGGCGAGTGGCTGCTCCGCTGCCGCAGCGGGCTCACCGCCCGGCCTGTGGGGAGTGCGGCTCACAGCGTTGCCGCGGGCGAGATCCGGACCGACCTGAACCCGGGGCTGATCGAGGAGACCGGCCGGGAACTGGACTTTGCTCTCGCGGAGGGCTACTTCACCATTCAGAGCGGGGATGGATTGCTCTATACCCGCAACGGACGATTTTTTCTCGATCCGGAAGGATATCTGGTTACCGCTGCCGGCCTGCCCGTTCTGGGGGAAGGCGGAGCGATCCGGCTGGAAAGCACCGCCTTTACCGTTGATCGGGGGGGAATGATCTATCAGCAGGACCGCCCGCTGGACCGGCTGCGGGTCACCTTTTTTTCACCCGATGCGCGGCTGGAGAAGACAGGGGAGAGCTATTTCCGCCTTCTGAACGAAGGGGTGCTCCCGCCAGGACAGTCCCCCCGGCTGTACTGGCGTTCTCTGGAGGGCAGCAATGTGGAGCTGACCGGGGAGATGGTCGCCCTGATCCAGGTGCGGCGCAGTTTCGAGGCCTCCCAGAAGATGCTCTCCAGCTACGATCAGCTGCTCAACCGGGCGGCCAATGAGCTTGGAGCTTTGAATTGACCGGCCCTTTGCCGGATCTGACAGTGAGGTGTGAAGATCATGCTGCGTTCGATCTATAACAGTTGGTCCGGGATCGCTCTCTGCGAGCGTTCCCTGGGGCAGACGGCCCACAATCTGGCCAATCTCAATACCACCGCCTTCAACAGGGCCGAGATCGCCCCCGGCGATACCTTTTACCGGACCCTGCAGGAGCGGCGCCTGCCGCACAGCTCCGAAGAGGGGCTTGCCGCCGGCCAGGGGGTTCATCTTCAGGCGGTGGTTCCGTTTACCGGTCAGGGGGTCCTGCAGGAAACGGGGCGGCCCCTCGATCTGGCCATCAGCGGTGCAGGCTATTTCCGGCTGCTCGACCCCGCCGGCGGCGTTCTCTACAGCCGGAACGGCAGTTTCAATCTGGATGCCGCCGGAAGGATCGTCAGCGCCTCGGGCGATTATCTCGATCTGCCTTTTTCACTGGCCCGGGGCACTGCTGAGCTGACCATCGGACCGGGGGGGCTGCTCAGCTCCGCCGGCGAGGTGCTGGGGCAGATCCGGCTCTATCGTTTTGTCAACCCGGGTGGCCTGACCGCCGCCGGGGCCGGTCGCTACCAGGAATCGGCCCTCTCCGGCGCGCCGGAAGAGGGGCTCCCCGGCAGCGGTGGCTGCGGCCGGATCTGCCAGTACTACCTGGAGCAGTCGGGCGCCGATACCGCCCTGGAGATGGTGCAGCTGCTGCTGGCCCAGCGGGCCCTGCAGGCCAATGTGCGCAGCCTGATCACCGCTGACGAGCTCCAGGCACTGCTTTTACAGATCAAGCTATAACAGGGGGAAGATGAATTGGACAGGGATGCTTTGACTCAATCGGAGATCGATTCGCTGGTCACGGCCCTCTCCGCCGGGGCGATCGAGGAGCGGGAGCCACCGGAGGCAGGGAGGTTCCTGCCCTATGACTTCAGGCGGCCGACCAAGTTCACCAAGGAGCAGCTCAAAACGATGCAGGTGATCCATGAGAACTACTCCCGGATCGTGAGCAATTTCCTGAGCGCCTATCTGCGGGTGCCGGTCAAGCTGGAGCTGCTCTCGGTGAACCAGCTCACCTACGAGGAGTTCATCTATTCGCTCTCCGCACCGACACTGATGACTATCTTCAACCTTTCCGGGGAGCTGGGGATGGCCATGCTGGAAACAAACCCCGACTTTGTCTTCATGGCCATCGATCTCCTCTTCGGGGGTGAGGGCACCCCGCCGGAGAAGATCCGGGAGCTTACCGAGATCGAGATCACGGCGATGCGCCAGATCATCGAACCGCTGCTCGACAACCTCAGCTATGTCTGGAAGGGGATCGCCGCTCTTTCGCCAACAATCGAGAGTATCGATACCAACCCCCAGTTCAAGCAGGTGATCTCCTCCAGCGAGATCATTGCCCTGGTGACGCTGGCGGTCGGGATCAACGAGGTCACCGGCCGGCTCAATCTCTGCTTCCCCTATATCACGCTGGAGCGGATCCTGCCAAACCTCTCCGCTCAGCATTGGTTCGGCCAGTTTCAGCGCGATCCGGAAAGGGAGAAGGAGAGCGATGTCGGGCAGAGCCTCGCCGCTGCCCCGGTGGAGCTAACGGCCGTTCTGGGGCGGGCGGCGATCACCCTGGACGACTTCTTTCATCTCCAGGAGGGCGATGTCCTGACGTTGCGCCGCAGGAAAGGGGAGCCCCTCGAGGTATTCGTGGAAGGTGTGCCGGTTTTTCTGGCCCAACCGGGGCTCAGCGGTAAACAGCTGGCCGTGCAGATCAGCGGCTGGCTTGACGGGGCGGGTGAGGCCGATGCATGAGCATCTGCTCTCCAGACAGGAGCTCGAGGCGCTGTTGAAGCCCGACCCTGCCGCCGAGGCCGGCAGCGAGCAGGCCCGCAAGCTGAAAGTGGTTCTCGATTTTCCCCTGGAACTTTCGGTTCGCCTGGGCAATGCGACCCGCACCATCGCGGAGCTGAGCGAGCTGGCTGCAGGTGCGGTGATCGAGCTTGATCGGGAGATCGGTCAGCCGGCCGATCTCATCGTCAACGGCGAGGTGGCCGCCCGGGGCGAGATCGTCGTTATCGGGGAGAATTTCGGGGTCAGGATCACTTCCATCGTCAGACCGATCGAGAGGATCGAGCAGCTCCGCCAGGAGGGATCATCATGAAACCGTTGAACCGCAGAGAAGAAAACGAGCGTACCGCTAAGGACGCCGTGCCGGAGAAAAACGCCCCGGAGACTCCCTCCCCGGAGGAAGAAGAGGCTCCATTGCCGGCTGTCACCGAAAAAGAAAGCTCTCGCTCCGATCCCGGAGCGGCCCCCGGCCAGGGGCTGCCGCCGGAGGCGTTGAGCTGGCGCAAGCTGGATCTGGTCCGGGAGATCCCCCTCGAGGTGACCGTGCTGCTGGGGAAAACGCGGATCACGCTGGGAGAGCTCTTTACCCTCAATCACGGCTCCATCATCGCCCTGGAGCAGGCTGCGGGCAGCCCCGTGGAGATCCGGATCAACAACCGGCCCGTGGCCCGGGGCGAGGTGGTTCTGGTGGATGATCAGTTCGGCGTCAGGATCACCGAACAGCTCCCCGACCCCGCATCTGAAGATCCCCTCTCCCCCCGTTGAAGAGGTCCGGAGTAGAAGGTCTTCGCAAGATCCCCTCTCCCCTCGTGGGAAAGGGGCAGGGTAAAGGGGGGACCTTCCCTCGAACAACTACCGCAGGAGCATCAAGATGAATAAAAAATTGCTGATCGCACTGCTTGTCACTGCAGCCGTCCTCCTGGCACCGTCCGACTCCGCCGGCGAAAACAGCCCGCCGGAGCCGCTCCCGAAAGCGGCTGTGGAAGCCCCTTTGCCTGCAGTAACGGTAACCCTGGAGCAGCTTTTGCCGGGGACAGCGGATCAGACCGCGCTTTACGTGATCGAGGCGGCTGTAGCAGGGCCCGCAGTTCTCGTTATCGGCGGCATCCACGGCGATGAACCGGCAGGCTCCCTCGCCGCAGCGCTGATCGCTACCTGGCAGATCGATCGGGGCACCCTCCTCGTTCTCCCGCAGGCCAACCCCCGGGCCCTCGCTGCGGGAAGCCGCTGCGCTCCCGGCGCAGGCGATCTGAACCGAGCCTTTCCCGGCGCTGCAGCAGGCAGCTCCTGCCGGCAGCTTGCCGGGGCGATCTTCGGGATCATGGAGCAGTACCAGCCGGACTGGGTGCTCGATCTCCATGAAGCGGCCGGGTTTGAAAAAACAGACCCGGGGGCGCTGGGGCAGACGATCATCTACCCG
>JAAZPS010000095.1 GCA_012797095.1 Bacillota bacterium
CGATGATGTCGACCTGAGGATCAAAGCCGGCACCACCCTGGCCATTGTTGGTGAATCGGGCTCCGGAAAAAGTATTCTGGCCTCTTCGATCATGCAACTGATCCCCCGCCCTCCCGGTAAAATTGTCTCGGGAAGGATCTTCTTTCAAAACAGGGATCTTCTGGAGCTTTCCGAAAAAGAGATGCGCTCCATCCGCGGCAACCGGATCGCCATGATCTTTCAGGAGCCGATGACCTCGCTGAACCCTGTTTTCAGAATTGGCCGCCAGATTGAAGAGGTCATCGCTGTTCACCGTAATGCGGGGAAGGATGAGGCTTGCAGGCAGGCTGTCGAGCTGCTTCAGCTGGTTGGTATTCCGGCAGCAGAAGAGCGTATGAAAGATTTTCCCCATCAGCTCAGCGGAGGGATGCGCCAGAGAGTGATGATCGCCATCGCTCTGGCCTGCAACCCGGAACTGCTCATCGCCGACGAGCCCACCACCGCTCTCGATGTGACCATTCAAGCACAGATCCTCGATCTGATGAGAAAACTTCAGCAGGAATTCGGGACAGCCATATTGATCATCACCCACGATCTCGGCGTCGTGGCGGAGATGGCCTCGGAGGTGGCGGTGATGTATGCCGGGCAGATCGTGGAATACGCCGACGCCGATACCATCTATGAACGGCCCGGGCACCCTTACACCGCCGGGCTGCTGCAATCAATACCGCGTCTGGATATCAACCAGGATAAACTGCTGGTCATCGATGGTGCAGTTCCCAACCCGACCTGTTTCCCCGCCGGCTGCCGTTTTGCACCCCGCTGCCGCAAAGCGGCCCCGCGATGCAGAAATGAGCAGCCGCAGCTGCTTCCCTATCACGGGCAGCAGCTGATCAGGTGTCACTATCCGGGAGGCGAAAATCATCTTGACTGATTCCTACCTCGAGGTAAAGAATTTAAAGAAATATTTTCCGGTGAAGAAAGATTTTTTCGGACGAAATTCTTCCTGGCTCAAAGCAGTCGACGGGGTCTCCTTCAGTCTGGCTCGCGGTGAAACCATGGGGCTGGTCGGTGAAAGCGGCTGCGGTAAGTCGACCCTGGGCCGGCTGATCTTGAATCTGCTGCCCCCCACGGAGGGAAAGGTGTTTTTGAACAGACGGAACATATTCGGTTTTTCCGGAGAGCGGAAAAAAGAGCTGCGTCGGAAGATGCAGATTATCTTCCAGGATCCCTACGGCTCCCTCAATCCACGAATGAATATCGGGGATATCATTGCCGAGCCGCTCTACATCCACGATCTGGCCCGGGGAAACAGCATCCGGGAAAGGGTCCGGGAGCTGCTGGACTGTGTCGGATTGAGCTCTTACCATATCAACCGCTATCCTCACGAGTTCAGTGGGGGCCAGCGCCAGCGCGTCGGTATCGCCCGGGCTCTGGCCGTAAAACCTGAATTCATTGTTTGCGATGAACCGGTATCGGCCCTCGATGTATCCATTCAATCGCAGGTCTTGAATCTGTTAAAAGAGCTGCAGCAGGAGCTGGGGCTGACCTATCTATTTATTGCCCACGGACTCAATGTGGTGAAACATGTCAGCACCAGGGTTGGAGTGATGTACCTGGGCAAACTGATGGAGATCACCGAAAGCAATGAGCTGTACAGCAATCCCTTGCACCCCTATACCAGGGCGCTGCTCTCGGCTATCCCCATCCCCGATCCAAAATTGAAGAGGGAAAGGATCATCCTCAGCGGTGATATCCAGAGTCCCATCGATCCGCCTCCGGGCTGCCGGTTCAACACTCGCTGCCCCGAAGCGCTTGAACGATGCTCTTTTGAAGAGCCGGAATTGCAGGAATATGCAGAGGGCCACCACGTTGCCTGTCACCGGGTAGGGAGGGATGTCCATAAAAGATAGCGCTGCTGTCGTTTCGTAAATATGTAAAAAAGAAGGGGAGGAAAACTGTGAAAAAAGTATCGTTCCTACTGATTCTGGGCTTGATCGTGCTGGCGCTCACCGGATGCGGTCCGCAAGCGGCAGACGATGGCAATAGCATCACCATCGGCCTTCAGGCGGAGCCTACCAGCCTCGACCCGGCCCAGATCACCGATTACAACTCCAGCAGAGCGGCCATGGAGATGTATGACAGCCTGGTCAGGTTCAAAAATGGCGGCACCGAGCTGGAACCGGGGCTGGCGACAGAATGGGAGGTTTCCGAGGACGGCCTGGAGTATACCTTCAAATTGCGCCAGGGAGTCACTTTCCACGACGGAACCACCTTTGATGCAGATGCGGTTAAATTCAATATCGATCGTCAGATCGATCCCGATCATGAGTACCATGATACCGGCGATTTTGCATACGCCGATTTCACCTTCGGAACGGTTGCGGATGTGATCGTGGTCGATCAGGAGACCGTCAAGATTGTTCTGACCGAACCCTTTGCCCCGTTTCTGGGCAATATGGCGATGCACTCGGCTGCCATGATCAGCCCGAAGGCAATCAAGGATCATGGCAAGGATATTTCTCTGAACCCTGTTGGCACCGGCCCGTTCAAATTTGCCAGCTGGGAGCCCGGGGTCGAGGTTATTCTGGAGAAATACGATGATTGCTGGCGGGGTGCGCCGAAAATTGACAAGCTCATCTTCCGCCCCATAGTTGAAGATCAGACCCGCATCACCGAACTTGAAGCGGGCAATATCGATTTCATCGTCGGGATACTGCCCGATGATCTGCAGCGCTTGAAAGATAACGATGATCTCCTTGTTGTTGAGCAGGCGGGAATGCATACCTGGTATCTGTCACTGAACTGCCAGAAGGCCCCCTTTGACGATGTGCGGGTACGGCAGGCGGCCAACTATGCGATCAACAAGAAAGCGATCGTTGACAATATCCTCAAAGGGACCGGGGTGCTGGCCAAGAACCTGCTGCCGCCGGTTATCTGGAGCTACACCGACGATCTTCAGGATTACAGCTACAACCCCGAAAAAGCCCGGGAACTGCTGAAAGAAGCAGGGTACGAGGACGGGATCACCATCGATTTTCATGTACCCAAGTCCGGCTCGGGTATGCAGCAGCCTGTGACCATGGCTACAGCGATCCAGTCAGACCTGGAAGCAGTCGGGATCAAGACCAATATCAAGCAGCTGGAATGGGGCTATTATCTGGACGAATCGATGAAGCCTGTCGAGACCAATGAATTTGTCATGCACGAGCTTTCCTGGATGGGCGACAACGGTGACCCGGATAACTTCCTCTATATCCTCTTGAGCGGGGATCAGTGGCCCGATGCCGGTTTCAACGACGCCTTTTACAGAAATACAGCAGTGGACCGGCTCCTGAACAAGGCCCGGACCAGCTCCGATCTGGAAGAGAGGACGGATCTTTACGTGCAGGCGCAGAAACAGATCGCAGCCGATTCACCACTTATTGTCGTGGACCACGAAACACAGATCGTCGCCATGAAGAAGAAGATCAAGGGATTCGAACTGCATCCCACCGGAGTATTCCGGTTCGACACAGTAACGATCGAATAACTAATATGCCGGGTGTACACAGCGTGTACACCCGGCATATTTTCCTAAAAGGTGATCTGATATGCTCAAATATTCACTCAAGCGGCTGCTGGCGCTGATACCCGTACTGATCGGCGTATCGATCCTGGTTTTCTTGATTCTTCATCTATCTCCGGGGGATCCGGCCCTGATCATTCTGGGCCCAAAAGCGACGCAGCAATCCCTGGAATCCTTGCGCCACCAGCTGGGGCTTGATCTGCCCCTGCACACCCAGTATTTTCAATGGATCACCAATATCCTCAAAGGAGACTGGGGCCGCTCGATCCAGCTCAAGCGAGAGGTGCTGCCGCTGGTCCTGACAAGATTCAAGGCCACGGCCATCCTGACCCTCTTTGCCGCCTTTATCTCCGTCACCTTCGGACTGCTGGCAGGAATTGTCTCGGCAACCAAGCAGTATTCCTTCTGGGATCGCCTGCTCATGTTCATAGCCCTGATCGGGTTTTGCCTGCCCGTCTTCTGGTTGGGGCTGATCATGCAGATTATTTTTGGACTGAAATTGAACTGGCTGCCGGTATCGGGAATGTACCCCCCCGGCCAGGCCGGTGCGGGAATCATGCTTAAATTTTTGATCCTTCCGGGTATCAGCCTGGCTGTCGGTACCATGGCCGAGATCGCCAGAATGACCAGATCAAGCATGCTCGAGGTGATCCGGCAGGACTATATCCGAACAGCCCGGGCCAAAGGGCTTTCGGAGAGAGCAGTCACCTACAGCCACGCCCTGCGGAATGCCTTGATCCCGGTGATCACCGTGGTCGGAATGCAGATCGGCTTTCTCCTTTCCGGAGCAGTGCTTCTGGAGATAGTGTTCTCCTGGCCGGGAATCGGTTCACTGATGGTCAACGGGATCCTGGCCCGCGATTTCCCCCTGGTGCAGGGCACGATCCTTTTTGTGGCCACGATCTATGTTTTGGTCAATCTGGCGGTGGATCTGATCTACGCTTTCCTCGATCCCCGTATCTCTTACAATTAACTGGAGACTGAAAAGAATGCAGACACAGGCCGACCTGAAAGATGATTTTAAACCGGAGGATATCGCCGGCACTCTGGAGATAGACCCGGTCAATCCCAAACAGGAGATCTGGCGCCGCCTGAAAAAAGACAAGGTTGCCGTGGCTGGCGGCTGTATCCTGGTTCTGGTGATCCTGCTCTCCCTGGCTGCACCGCTCCTGACAGGCTACGAACCGAACTCTGTTGAGATGGTCGACCGGCTGCTGCCCCCCGGCTCCCCCGGGCATCTTCTGGGCACCGATCACCTGGGCCGGGATATGCTGACCCGCCTGCTCTACGGCGGCAGGATCTCGGTAGCGATCGGTTTTATCGCCGTGGCCATCGCCATGTTTTTTGGCATCCTCATCGGTCTACTGGCCGGCTACTACAAAGGGCTTTTTGATATTCTCTCGATGAGATTCATCGATATCCTGATGGCATTCCCCTATGTCTTGCTGGCCATCGCGATCATCGCCGCCCTCGGTCCGGGACTGCTCAACGCCATGATCGCCATCTCCATTGTGGGGATTCCCTACTATGCCCGGATCGTCCGGGGCACGGTCCTCTCGCTCAGGGAGCAGGAATATATTGAGGCCCAGAAAGCCCTCGGCTCTTCAGATCTGCGCATACTTTTCAAGCATATTCTGCCCAACGCCCTTTCCCCGATCATTGTTGCCGCCACCCTCGATGTGGGCTGGATGATCGTCGCCGCCTCGGGAATGAGCTTCCTCGGTCTGGGCGCCCAGCCGCCAATGGCGGAATGGGGAGTCATGCTCAGCGACGGTAAGGATTTCCTCAGGTCGGCCCCTTTTATCTCCCTGCTGCCCGGGATGGCAATCTTCATTGTCGTGCTCTCACTCAACCTGCTGGGAGACGGCCTGCGGGACGCCCTTGATCCCAGGTTAAAACAATAATCACCCTGGAGGTAGAAACGAAGATGAACACCAAAAACCTGAAGGATGTTGTCGCCACCTTCTCCATCGCTGCCGCTGATCCGGAAACAGAGGAGCTGGGGATAGCGGTACAGTCCAAATTTATCGCCGTCGGTTCTGTTGTCCCCTGGGCCAAAGCCGGTGTCGGCGCTGTGGCCACCCAATCCTGGGCCAACACCAGCCTGGGCCCCAAGGGAATCGCCCTGCTGGAAGAGGGCCGCTCACCCCGGGAAGCCCTCGAGATGATCCTGGCAGAAGATGACGGTAAAGAATTCCGGCAGGTCGGCATGGTCGACGCCCAAGGAAACGCCGCCAGTTTTACCGGAAAAGAATGTTTCGACTGGGCCGGCGGGGTCACCGGAAAGAACTATGCCTGCCAGGGCAATATCCTGGTCAATGAAGAGACCGTCACCCGGATGGCGGAGGTCTTTGAACAATCTACCGGTGAGCTGGCTTCCCGGCTCCTGGAAGCGCTCGACGCAGCCCAGGAGGCCGGCGGCGACAGCCGGGGGAAACAATCGGCAGCCCTGCTGGTGGTAAAACCGGAGGGCGGTTACGGCGGATACAATGACCGCTATATCGATCTCAGGGTGGATGATCACCCCGATCCGATCAAGGAGCTGATCCGGCTGCACGGGCTCTATATGCTCTACTTCTCCAAAACAAAACCGGAAAATATCCTGAAAATTGAAGGGGAGCGCGCCGAAAAGATCGTTCTAGCCCTGAACAGACTGGCCTATTTCCAGGGCGAATATCCGGGCGAATGGACCGCAGCACTGCAGGAAGCCCTGAAAAGATATTACCTCACCGAAAACTTTGATGACCGCATCGCTGACGACGGCTACATTGACGGCGAGGTGCTCGACTTTATGATGAGCCAGGTGGCAGAGTAAATTAAAACCCGATCCGCCCGCCTGCTCCAGGATAAATAAACAGTCCCCGTTTCTCATCTCGGGACTGTTTTTCTTTGTACATCTTCGCAGAACGACACGTTAACCTTCACGCACCTTCTGCAGCTGAGCAGCCCCCAGTCTCCAGTCCTCCAAAAAAAGGCGATAGAGCACCGGCCTTCTTCTCACTGCCAGCGGGTGGTATGAAGTGATCACCCGGTACCCCTTAACCGCATGCACCCTGCCCCGCAGCGCCTTCACTGCCGCCCCCGGATCTTCGAAAAAAGAGCGGCACACCACATTGCCCAAACATATTACCAGTGCCGGATCAACTGTTTTCAGCTGCTCCCAGAGATAGGGGAGACAGATCTCCCTGGCATTTTCCTTATCGTAAGCCCTTCGCGGCCGGCATTTCAGAAGATAACTGACATAGAGCGAACCGGGTTCGAAACCCGCCTCATAGGCTGCCGCCTGCATGGTCTCCCTGGTGCCGCACAGAAAAGGGCGGCCCTCCCGGTTCTCCCGCGCTCCCGGATTATCGAGAACAACAAAGGTAGAAGCAGCAGGATCCCCTTCCCCCCAGATCATCCTGGAGCCGTGACCGCTGAGCTCGCATCTTCTGCAGGAACGGTTCGCCTCCGGAACCCCCTCCTCGGGCAGGATCGCCGGCCGCTGTTTGCCCAATCGCTTCCACCCCCCTTTTGAAGAGCCGAAAATATCTTCTAATATTTTTCCCGCAACCGCTCAACCTTATCATGAAGCCCCCGCAACGCTTGCCGGCTGTCCCGGACGGGCCGACGCAGCGGGTAAAAAGGCGCTCCGGCGCTTTGACTTTTGGCCGGGCCCGTGTTAAAATTATCAGCGCGAGGTGGGTGTAGCTCAGTTGGTTAGAGCGCCAGGTTGTGGCCCTGGAGGTCGTGGGTTCGAATCCCATCACTCACCCCATTTTTATGATCTCTGCTGGGGTGTAGCCAAGCGGCAAGGCACGGGACTTTGGATCCCGCATCGTAGGTTCGAATCCTACCGCCCCAGCCATATTTATAGGCTAAGATCAGTTATTCGGCAATCGTTATTTCCCTTGTGTGCACCCGGTGTGCAGACTGCGCAGGGGTATCTCAATGCATCGCTGCAACAAAGCAAAGGGCCGAAAAAGCTCTATATATCAAGCTTCTTCGGCCCTCCAAGTATCTCCGCTAAACTCTACAAAACAGCCTTTTTACTTTAGAATCCTACCGCACCAGTCATATTTTAGGTTTGTAAAGCCTGTTGTCCGGGGCCTTTTCCCTCCCGCCCCGGGAGCGCCGCCCGGAAGATCTCGGCACTACCTGGACCCTTGCCTTACGGAACAGGGATATGATGCCG
>JAAZPS010000096.1 GCA_012797095.1 Bacillota bacterium
CACCATATCCGATTCGGCAAAGACAGAGCAGCGGCCGGCGATCTGAACCGGATTCTTGCTTTTCAAAGCCAGTTCGCCAAACTTCTCGATCGGTATATTCAACCTGGCCGCCTGATGATCCAGAAAAGAGCCGGTTCCGGCAGCGCAGACCGTGTTCATCGCAAAATCGGCCACAACACCGTGGCGCAGAATGATGATCTTCGAGTCCTGCCCCCCCACCTCCAGCACCGTCTGGACCCCGGGAGCGATAAGGTTGGCCGCCACGGCATGGGCGGTAATCTCATTTTTGACCACATCCGCCCCCACCACCACTCCGGCAAGATGGCGGGCGCTGCCGGTGGTACCCACCCCCTGTACCCGCACCGGGGAGTCTCCCAGCTTGCGCCCCATCTCTTCAAGGCCTTCCTGAATCACCCTGATCGGCTCACCGCGGGTGCGCAGATAGAGGGAATCCTGAATCCGGTTATCCTCATCGAGCAGCACCAGATTCGTGCTGACCGAGCCCACATCTAGCCCCAGATAGCTGTCCACAGATCAACCTGCCCCTTTCCCCTCGCGCTCCTTTTTGGCCCGGAGCATATCCACAAAAGCCTCCAGGCGGGTCTGGATCCCCCCCTCACCGGTATGCTCATCAATGGTCAGGGTCAAAAAGGGAACTCTCTTTTTCTTCGATTCCAGCTCGACGAATTTATCGACCATGGCATCGGGCCCGCAGCCAAAAGCGGTCACATGGATCACCCCGTCAACCCTTCCGGCATGCTCCAGATAGTGAAGACTGCTCCAGCTGGCCCGGTTGCTGTAGTGCCAGAAAAAATTCTGCGGCAGCACCTTCGATTGGCGGTGCATCTCCCGGGGAGAGACCTGCTCCGGCGTAAGCGGTTCCACATCCATATCGCTGAGCCTCTGGTAAAGGTTTGCGCTGATGAAAGGATCGTAGAGCACGTACGGATAACCCAGCAAAGCCACCTTCAGGCTGCCGCCTGACCGGCTCACCGCAGCAGCTCTTTTCCCGCAATCCGCCTGCGCCTTTTGCTCCAGGCACCGCATCGCCTGCAGCGGGAGCTGCCCTTTCAGCAGAAGCTGCTGATAGAGCCGCTGTTTTCGGCAGGCCTGCACCACTGCCGCCGCCCACCGGTACCCCCGAACGAGCCGCAGTTGCCGGGCTACATCCCTGAAAAAAGCAAAGATGCCCCGGCTGAACCTGTTCGCCTGCACCGGCGAATCGATCACCGGCGGCAGCTTTTCCCCCGAAAAGCGGACCATATCCGGCAGCCCCAGAAATTTGGGACAGAAGGTAGCCTGGCCGTCTACCGTAACCATCCGGGGAATGAACAGGTAATCAACCCGGTCTTTCAGATCGATGACATGCCCATGGAAGATCTTGATCGGGATACAAGCATCGGTGACCGTCTCCCGGATCCCCCATTCAAGGATCTCCCGGTTGGTCGGCCTTGACAGAACTACATTGATCCCCATACTCTCGAAATAAGTTTTCCACAAGGGGTAGTACGAATAGAATGATAAGGCCCGCGGAATACCAACAGATCTAGACAATTTCCACTCACCCTGCCTGCGTGAATCTTCTGCTGTCATTGAATATCCAAAGGGATGCCTGAGACATCCCTCTATTGGTTATTCGAGCTAAATTGTAATAATCCTGCCTTCAGTAACGGCCGGAGGTAAGTCCGGTGATGATCCGGTGATCCACTTACCTCCGGCCGGCTGCAGCATGATCAAAGGCCTGGCGCCATTCTCTTTCCAGTAGCATTGCCAGTACCTGCCTATATGGAGCGCTTAACCGCGCTGCCGGTACCGGCGAAACAGCGGCGTTCCGAACAGCAGCAGCAGGATCCCCAGCAGCAGGAAGAGGTAAAGCACCCCTTCGCCGATAGTCTGGGGCAGCAGGCCCGGTTTCTCGGGCTTAACATCGGTATCCCCGGGCTCCAGACCCGGTTCTTC
>JAAZPS010000097.1 GCA_012797095.1 Bacillota bacterium
CCTTGAGGGGGGAGGGCTGGGGTGGGGGTGATGCCCTCAACCATGGTGGGGGTGAAATGGGACAACAACGTACGTCCCCTTTGTCCCGCCAGCCGTGGTATGAGTTACGTTCCGGTAAAGATCCTTCGGGCTTCGCCCTCAGGATGACAAGGAGGAAGCAGGATGACAAGAAAGGAGCTTTATGACAAGAAAGGAGCAGGATGACAAACCTACCTCCTGTCATTCTGAGCGTAGCGAAGAATCTCGGTGCGGGCGTTGCTTTTGGCCAAGCGTAGGGGGGGTACCCGAATCCATGCCCATGCCCCGGACCTTTTCCATTTCTTCTTTCGGCAAAGCGTCTGGGGGTTACCCCTGTTACAGGAGCTGCTCTTCCGAAGGGGCGCTCAGGGCGGTCTCTTTTTCCGCGGAGCGACGGTTCAGCAGGTAGTAGAGGGCCGGGATGAAGGCGAGCAGCAGGATCGTGCCGCTGGTCATTCCCCCGATCACCGCCACCGCCATCGGCGCCTGCAGCTGGCTGCCCTGGCCGATGCCGAGGGAGAGGGGGACCAGCCCCAATATCGTTGTCAGCGTGGTCATCAGGATCGGCCGCAGCCTGGCCGTGGCCCCGGCAACGATCGCTTCCCGCAGCGGCAACCCGTGAATGCGGCGCAGCTGGTTGATGAAGTCGACCATGATGATGCCGCTGTTGACCAGGATTCCCACCAGGACCACCCCGCCGATAAGGGCCGGGACGCTCAGCCCGTGCCCGCCGATCTTCAGCCCGATCACCGCCCCGGAGAGGGCCAGCGGCAGGCTGCTGATGATGATGAAGGGGTGCAGGAAAGATTCAAACTGGGCCGCCATCACCAGATAGACCAGGCAGACAGCGATGAAGAGCACCAGGTAGAGATCGTCAAAGACCTCGGACATCTGTTTGGCGGTGGCCTCGGCCGCGGAGTAGCCCGGGGGCAGGTTCATCCCGGCGATAACCTCCTGAACAGCCTTGTTCGCTGCGCTGAGGCTGATCCCGTGCAGCTGGGCCTGGATCCGGCCCAGGGTCTGCTTGTTCTCCCGGGTGATGCTGAGCGGCCCCAGGGACTGCTCGATGGTGGCGATATCGCCCAGCCGCAGGTACGAGCCGGTGGGGGTGTAGAAGCCCAGATCCTCCAGATCGGCGACCGTCTGCAGGTCGCTCTTGCGGTAGCTCAGGAAAAGATCGTAGATCTCCGCCTCCGTCTCCAGCCGGGCTACGGAGATTCCGTCGACGGCCTCGTAGAGCATCATCCCGATCTGGAAAGCGGTCATCCCCTTGCGCAGGGCCTTGCTCTGGTCAACCTTGATATGCACCTCCGGGATGGCCTCCTCCGAGGCGCTGCGCACATCGGTCAGCCCGGGCAGCTCCTTCAGCCTTGCGGCGATCTGCTCCGAGAGCGCCATCACCTGCTGCTGCTCTGGCCCCTGAACCATGATCTCCAGACCCATGCTGAAACCGGTTGATTCCATGATCGACTCCCGCTTGAAGCTGAGCTCTGCCCCGGCAGGGAGCACCCCCGCCGCCTGCTCCTTCACTGCGGCGATCATCTGCTCGATCCGGTCGGCCTCCTCCGGCAGGACCGTCACCCGCAGGCGGGCCCGGTTGGCGATCCCCGATTCGATGGCGATGCCGAAGAGCTGCTGCTCGCCGATCTGGGTGCTGAAAGAATCGATCCCTTCGAGCTGTTCCACGATATCTTCGAGCTGCCCGGCACAGCTGTCGGTCCGCTCGATCGGTGTCCCCGGGGGCAGGGTCAGCTCCACCGAGAAAGCCGCTTCCTCGGGGGTGGGGAAAAGGTCCGAGCCCATGAAGGGGATGAAGGCGGCCCCCAGAGCCACTGCCGCCGCTCCCACCGCGACAGCCGCCCAGGGATGGCGCAGGACCCACTCGAGCAAGCGCTGATAGCGGCCCGGCTCAGTGGGGGCCGCCCTTTCGCCCGTACCCTTTTGCAGAAACCGCGAGGCCAGCATCGGGATCAGGGTCAGCGCCGCCAGCAGCGACGCGATCAGGGCACAGGTCACCGTGAGGGAGAAATCCTTGAACAGCTCCCCGGCCAGCCCGCTCAAAAAGACCACCGGGAAGAAGACGCTGATCGTGGTCAGGGTGGAGGCGAAGATCGCCCCGGTGACCTCGTTACTCCCTTTCACCGCTGCGGTGAACGAGTCCGCGCCCAGCTGAAGGTGGCGGTAGATATTTTCGCTGACCACGATGGAGTTATCCACCAGCATCCCTGCAGCCAGGGCGAGCGCCCCTAAGGTCATCAGGTTCACCGAGAGCCCGGCAAAATAGAGCAGGGCGAAAGCAGCGACGATGGCGATGGGGATGGTCAGACCGATCACCAGGATGGTGCGCCAGTTTCGCAAAAAGATCAGCAGCACCGCAATGGCCAGAAGCGAGCCCAGCAGCAGCGAGCGGGCCAGGTCGATCAGGGCGTTCTCGATCTCCTTGGCCTGGTCAAAGGTGTAGTTGAAACTGATCCCGTAGCCCAGGGGGGCAAACTCTTCAGCCAGCTCGTCGAGGGCCCGGCGCACCTGCCGCGAGACCAGCACCGTGTTGGCCTCGCCCTCTTTCTGCAGGTAGAAGCCGATGCTCGGCTGGCGGTTGATCCGGCTGATCGCCGTCGCCTCATGGCGGTCGATCTTCACCTCGGCGATCTCACCCAGCCTCGTTGCGATCAGGGGAAATTCATCTTCCGGGATCATCCCGCCGCCGCCCCCCGCCGAGGCGAGGACCATCGTCATCGCCATATCGACGATGGCCTGCTCCAGCTGCTGTGAGCCTTTGTCCAGCTCGCCCTTGAGCTTACCCTCGAGCTCCTGGAGCCGCTCTTTCCAGGCCTCGAAGTCGGGAACGGTGATCAGGGCGGCCTCCTGCAGCCGCTCCAGGTCGACGCTCTCGCCCGGCGGCAGCTGCACCACGATCCGCCCCTCCTCGATCTGCAGGGGCCACTCTTCCGGCAGCACCGCTGCAACGGCCTCCAGATCGATGCCGAAGAGCTTCAGCAGTTCGGGATCGGGGATGATGATCAGCCGCTCCTCCTCCAGCAGCAGTCTGTCTGCCCCCGGTAGAACCTCTTTCAGGTTCACCTCGCGCAGCGGCAGCGCCACGCTCTCCATCGGAGGGATCGCCTCGGAGAGCATCCGGTTGAGATCGATATCGACGCTGCGCCCGATCAGCTTGCGCATCTCCGCCTCGTTCAGCTGGAAGCCGACGACCATCTGCTCCAGCTCCTCCGGCCCGAGGGTGCGCCCGACCAGCCGGATCCGCTTCTGCAGCTCGTCGACCTCGATATTGCCCCCGGGCAGGTTCAGCAGCGTCGCCCGCAGGATATTGGAGATCTGCTCGAAGGAGACCTTCTTCTCCCGGATCAGCCCTGGCAGCAGCCGGATGAAGAGATCGCGCTTCACCCCGCCCTCGATCCTGAGGCTGGCCACGCCGGGGATCGTCTCCAGGCGAGGCCGCGCCGACTGCTCCAGCCATTCCGTCAGGGCGATATCATCGAGGTTGCTGCTGACATCGACCTGCATCACCGGCAGCAGGGTGGGGTCGAATTCCAGGATCACCGGCCGCTGCACTCCATCGGGCAGGTTGACCAGATCGAGCCGGGTGCCGATCTCATCGCGCTTCTGCTTCAGGTCAGCGCCCCAGTTGAACTCCAATGCGACCATGGAGACATGCTCCTGGGAAAGGGAGAGGATATTCTTGACCCCGTTGATCGGGGAGATCGCTCCCTCGATCGGCTCGGTGACCATCTTCAGGTTTTCCTGGGGCGAGCTGCCCGGGAAGATGGAGATGATCGCCAGGTACGGCGGTTTGATATCAGGCAGAAGATCCAAGGGGGTCTGCACCAGGGAGACCGCCCCGATGACCAGGATGATCAAAAGGATCGTGATCGTGGCCACGGGGCGCCGGACAGAGAGATCGGGTAGATTCAACAGTTTCGCCTCACCACTACAATCTGTTTTTAAGTGCAGCACCGCTGCCGTTAACCGGAGCCGCAGCGGCTGTTTTGATTCATGACTATTCTACAACAGAGCATCCCATACTTCAACTGCGGCATTGTTGCGGGGATACGAAAAGAACCCTGACCTCGTCAGGTGGTGAATGGTGTCAGGTGAGTGATTTGCCAAAACAGGATCTATCGGGACAATGATCCTTGGGGAGATCAACGGGCTATTGACGGGCAAGGTTTTTACCCTTTAAAATCGAGCAGGTTTAGGGGTTGAAAACTCGTTGGAAGGTATATTTTATGCCTTTACAAACTTGCACATAAGGACAGCAGATCCTTGTCTGTTTTTACCTACCTGTCTATAAAATCAATGTTGATACTAATTAAGCCAACCCTCAGCTTGCAGCCTCTCTCTGGTTAGCGTTATCTGGGTAGAAGTGAATCTACGCTTTCCGGGTATCCACTCATGAACAGCCTGCACCAGGTTATCTTCATCACTTACCCCTTCATTGGCGATCAGCCAGTGCACCGTGGAAAGCAACTCCAACCCTGAAGGGGTTTCAAAACCATCAACCAATCTGGACACTTTCCCCACCCGTTTGCGTGTTGCCGGATGTTTTCCCAAAAATATTTCGGTATCCTTGACTGACCCCGGTAATAGAGAAAGTTGCCTGCCCGGTACATCTTTACAACCGGCATAACCCGAAATATAGTGACCATCAATGGTCCGTAAAACATGACGCAAATTTTCAGCATATGGACCATGGGAAGCTTTGATAAAACGCAGGCGTAAGGGTTCGCCGACTGCCTGCAGGAGATACATCAATTTATGAACTTCCAGCAAGGTAATCATCGGATCCAGAAGGGCCGATAGATATTGATCCATCAGTCCGATCAAGGCGGCGCGTCCCGCTGTCATCTGCGGCACATCCGTTGAGTTGTTGTAACGGATAGCACCATCTTCGGCGAATGGCTCAAAAATCAGCACATCCACTTGAGACAAGGGTGCCAGCGCCCGATCAATGCGGGGCCGCACATCATTCCAATTAAGCCCTCCCAAGCCGCTTCCCAGGGGAGGAATGGCAACCGATTTGATGCCATACTGTTTAATTACCTTAACTAAATCAGCAAGACCCTCCTCAATATCTTCAATGCGGCTTTTGCCGCGCCAGTGACGTTTGGTCGGAAAGTTAATCACATAACGGGGGCAGATTCTACCTGTCTCGAAGACAAACATGCGACCTGGTTGTACTCCTTTACGCCTGCAAGCCGACGCATATATTTCATAATTGTCAGGAAAAGCTTGTTTAAACTTAAGTGCAATGCCACGGCCCATTATACCCACACAGTTGACGGTGTTAACAAGTGCTTCGGTTTCAGCTTTTAAAATATTACCTTTGGTGTAGCTGATCATCGCTGCTTCCTCCTTGGTAATACCAACGATGCAAAATCTGCACTTTGGGCCTGTGTGAGGCTCCAGCCAGTGCCCCTGCTACTTGTTCCTGAACAGGCTCGGAAGATACCCCAATGCGCTGTATCAGGTGCCAGGGGAAAAACTGATAAACCAAAAATTCTGCCTGCTTGCCTTCACGTACCCGGCGAGCACGAAAATCCCTCGCCGCCACTGCCTCCCAGTCTATCTCACCAAGATCATCCAGACGATTATGAAACTCAGTCAGGTAAGCACTTGCATTGGCATGGGTAAACGCCCACCGGTTTCTACTAGAGTTTGCCCAATTTATGACCTTGCAAAAATCTGCTTCCAGATGAATAATCTGTCCCTGTCCGCCGCGATAGACAAGATCGGGATGGTTTGAACAGTGTATTATAAATAGCATGATCGACCGGGGACAGAAATAAAAGGGTACATAATCAGCCACGCGGTCATGAGGATAGCATTTAACTGGCAATCTAAACCGTCTTTGCTTAATAGGATTCATTCCGACAGACAGCACTGGTTTTGACTGTTTAACCATTTCCGCATCCGACCAAAGACCGCCATCCTCAATAATGGATGACAGGTTACTCACATCGGTTATATGGTATATGTATGGGGTATCAGGAAATCCCGCCATATTATACCACCCGCTTGTAACTCAGTTCATTAATGTAAAAACTCTGATAACCTATGTGCATAACTTCTCCAATTCTTTGTTATTCTCCTGCCTGGATATATAACCACCGAATTATAGGAAGAGATATTTGTTCGGTGCAAAGCGCAGTATCGCTCTGGGAAAATGGACTTGATTGAGCGTAAGGGTGTATATTGATATGGGGAAACTCTCTTTAACCAAACGCTATTCTTTATGAAAGGAGGCGAACATACGGTCAAGTCCATTTTGTGGTGTAAATTCCCCTCTGGTTTTCTCCTCATAATCTAAGCTGCCTTTTCTTCATTTTCCTTTTCCTCATTTTTGCTTGCCGCTTCGTTTGCTTCTTTCCACTCTCGGTAGTCCGCCATGTTGA
>JAAZPS010000098.1 GCA_012797095.1 Bacillota bacterium
ACCCTGCGGATCGTACGCAATGGTGATGGAGGAGCGCTGTTGCGGCAACCCCGGCTCTGCAGCGAGATATTCGAAACGGTTGTCCGGGCGGTAACCTGCCCGGTGACGGCAAAGGTGCGAGCGGGCTGGGATGAGCGCCGGATCAACGCCGTGGAGATCGCCACAAGGGCAGAAGATGCCGGGATCAAAGCGATAACGGTGCACGGCCGTACTGTCGCCCAGGGATTCGCCGGAAGGGCAGACTGGGAGATAATCGGCCGGGTCAAGGAGGCGGTTGCGATCCCCGTATTCGGTAATGGCGATATTGCTTCCGCGGAAGATGCTGCGGCAGTGCTTGCCCATTCCCGCTGTGATGGTATTGCCATCGGCCGGGCTGCCCTGGGCAATCCCTGGATCTTCAAACAGGTCCGGGCCCGGTTGGAGGGGAAAAACCCCGAGCCGCTGCCGACTCTGCCGGAACGGCTTGCCGTATTTCGTCGTCATCTCGAATTATCCTGCGATTTCAGGGGTGAGAAGGAGGCGCTTGCCGAGATGCGCCGTCAGGCGGGGCGATACCTGCGGGGATTTCCCGGGGCGGCACAGCTCAGAAATAGCCTGATCGAGGCGACCTCGCTGAACCGCCTGGAGGCGGTGATCCGGAGATCGCTGAATTGTGATAATATAGAGTGAGGAGGTGGATAAAGATGTGTCAATCGACTGTATACCTGGTCAAGGACGGTCGCGAAGAGATGATCATGGAAGATGTTAGCCTGGTGAAACCGCAGGGCGATGAACTGCTGCTGGTTGGCATGCTGGGTGAAAGGAAGCAGGTCAGGGCCAAGATCAAGGAGCTGCAACTGGTCGACCATCGTATTTTACTGGAGGAATAGGAATCGTTTTTTTCAACAAGATGCAAGCAAGGGTTGTGAGCTGCCCGCAAACGGGCGGCTCTTTTTATGATCACAGATCTGCTTCAGGATAAGCTGTCCCCCGGCCGGGTGCGCGCCGGCAGCGGTAAGTAATAAAGCGGTAGCTCTATCTTGCTTTTAACGGGGAGAAGTGGTAATATTTCTGTGTGAACAAAATTGTGCACAAGGGTGGTAGAACAGTGCAATCTGAAGAGATCTTGCGGATTGGCGAGAAGCTGGTCAGTGTAGATCGGGTCAAACGGCTGCTCGATCGGATCCTGCAGCTGCGGGCAGAGGGGCTTTCCCAGCAGGAGGTAGCGCGGCGGCTTTCCATCGATCGCAGTTTTATCTCCCGCCTGGAGGCGCTCGGGGAGGTACGCCGGGGGAAAAGAGTGGCGGTGATCGGTTTCCCTATTGCCAACAAGGATGATCTGGAAAAGATCTGTCGCCAGCTGGGCCTTGAGTTCACCTTGCTGATGACTAACCAGGAGCGCTGGGAGATGGTTGGCGGTAAACAGGCCCTCGATTTTTTTAACGAGGTGCTGGCACTGATCACCCTTTTAAGGGATTACGAGGTTCTGGTGATGGCGACATCGGAAAAATGGTACCGCCTGGCTGAAGCGCTCCTGGATTGTCAGATCTTTCATCTGGGTCTTGGGCCGACTCCGGTTCAACGGGATTGCCAGGTGGATCCGGTCCGGTTTCAGTCCTTGCTCGAGCAGGTCGTGGATGATGTTGAAAAGAAGGAGCGTGAGTGAAATGAAGTTTATCGTCGGCGTGAGTTTGGGTGCATCGGTCAGAGATCATGCGGTTACCGTCAATCTGGGCGGTGAAGAGTTCAGGGTCGAGCGATTCGGCACCAATGGTGATATGCAAAGAATAATGGCGTTGGTCGAAGAATATGATGGAAAAGCAGATGCTTTCGGTCTGGGGGGGATCGATCTCTATATCTCAACAGTAGATCGACGCTACGAATTTCGCGATGCCCGTAAAATCGTCCAGGTGGCCAAGAAAACGCCAATAGTCGATGGTTCCGGGCTGAAGCATATTCTGGAGCGGCGAACGATCGAGTATCTGGCGGCCAATACCGATATCTTCAAAGGGCGGCGTAAGGTGCTGATGACCTGCGCCGTGGATCGGTTGGGGATGGCTCAGGCCCTCTTTGCTGCGGGCTGCGATGTAACTATCGGTGATTTTCTCTATGTGCTCAACTGGCCGCTGCCGCTGAAGTCATTGAAAAGCCTGGCCCGCCTGGCCCGGATTGTTGCGCCGATCATGGTTAAACTGCCCTTCTCCATGGTCTACCCGACCGGAGAGCGGCAGGGGCAGGGCAAGCCCCGCCAGGTAAAATATTTCCTGGAAAACGAGATCATCGCCGGCGATTTTCATTTTATGCGTCAGTATATGCCCCCGGAGCTGCCCGGCAAGATCGTGATCACCAATACCGTGACCCGGGAAGATATTCTTTATCTACAGGAGCGCGGTGTGAAGACCTTGATCACAACGACACCGGATATGGACGGCCGTTCCTTCGGAACCAATATCATGGAGGCGATCCTGATCGCACTGGCCGGGGGCAGTGGGGAACTTTCGGAGGAACAGTACAGCCGGATGCTGGATGAACTGGCGATAACCCCCCGGATCATTGAACTGCAATAGTTTTCATCAAGGGAGCGGACATGATCCCGGCAGCTGATCGGTTTGCTATAATTGTTCATTCTTATCCCGTGCGGCCAGGCCGGAGGTTCCGGCCGGCCGTATTCAATTTTGATTGGTGGAACCATTTTGCACCGCCAAGGGTGTCTGCCCTGACCGGGATCGGCTCTCCCTCTGGACGGGCAGAAGGCTGTCTGCTCTCTTTGAATTATGAAACGGCACAGCTCCAGCATCTCCCGGCCGCCCGGCTGTTAAAAAAAACAATCAAGGCGGGACAGAAAGCCTCCCGCCTGGGAGCGCGCATCATCGGAATGGGGCTGCCCCTGTTAAAGGCACTGGGACCGGCTTCCGCCGCTGTAACCCGTGGTCTGGATTCAACCGTAACCGACGGTGCCGGCTGCGCTGCTGCCGCTGCAATCGATGGTTTCTGGAAAGCGGCCGATCTGATGGGGCTAAACCCGGAGGAGACAGCAGTTTTGATCGTCGGGGCGGCCGGGTCTGTGGGCAGTGCCTGCACGCAGATTCTAGCCAGGGATGGGGTGAACTATTTAACCCTGATCGATACGGACAGGGCCAGGCTGGATCGCCTGGCCAGCCGGGTGCTTTACGATTACGGCGTTGCTTGCAAGATAAGCGCCCAGGTGGAAAGCGCGATTGCCCGGGCCGATCTGATCATCTTGGCTGGAGGAACAGCGCTGGCCGACCTGGATGCTTCCAGAATCAAGCCCGGTGCCGTTGTCTGCAATCTCAGCACGGCAGATGAGTTTACTTCAAAGATCATCAGCCGGCGCCCCGATGTGATGATCTTTGACCAGGCTGTACTCCGGTTGCCAGGGGGGGCAGTGCTGTCCCATGACCCTGTTCTCCCGGCAGGCTCTATCCGTGCTTCGCTGGCCGAAGCGATTCTGTTGGCCCTGGAAGGCAGATTCGATCGCTACTTCATCGGTTCCGGGGTGCGGCTTGAAACCCTGATAAAGATGCGGCACCTGAGCAGGAAACACGGCTTTGCGCTCTCCGGATTTGCCGCTTTAGATCGTTATTTCGATTTCACCGCCGTAAAAGCGATCCGGGACCTTCGACCGGCCTGAAAAGGGATCGCCGGTGACCCCCGGTCTTGTTGCAACCTCTATTTATTTTCAAAGATGATCCGATCATGGATTACCACCGTACGTACAAATTTTCCTGTTGACATATTCTAAATTTAGAATTATCATCTAGGTAAACTCCTACCGGGGTAGTAGAGGAGCGTCAGTTATGAACAGACCTGCAGAGCAAGAATTTGTTCAACATTTCGAGGAGCTGGGATTGAGCAACTACGAAGCCCGTACATATATATACCTGCTTCAAAACGGTCAATGCTACGGCAACGAAATCAGCAAAGGTACCGGTATCCCCAGCTCAAAAATATACGAAACAGTTGCCCGGTTGGTTGAAAAAGGGCTGGCCTATCCTATAAAAACAAGTCCCGTTCATTATGAAGCACTGCCGCTGAAGGAATTCTTGAACCAAAAACAAAAAAATGTGCTTGCGGTGATCAAGACACTAGAAGACAATGAACGCTTGCTCGAAACCTCGAAGCGCTCCGAACTGCTCTGGTATATTTCAGGCCGAAAAAACCTGCTTGACAAGGGGCGAACGCTGATTGATCGGGCGGAGAAGGAGATCTTGATCAGCATGTGGCCCGAGGAATCAGCAGTTTTAAAGGAAAATCTGCTGGAAGCCGAAGCCCGGGGCATAGAGATTTACAGCATTCAATTTGGGGATACATATCTGGAGGTCGGCAAACTCTTCAAACATGCTCGGGCCCCTGCAATTCACGAAAGACATAGATCCGAGCTCTTTCTAGCGGTTGACCGGGCTGAAGGGATGTTCATGTACCTGGAAAAGCTTGGGGGGTGGAAGGGTTACCATACCTCTTCTTCGGGCATTGTCCGGGTAATTACTAATTATATCAGGCATGATATCTATATCAACCGGTTCCTGCAAGATCACCGGGATATAGCGATTGAAACCTATGGTGAGAATTTTGAAAGGCTTTTGATCTAGTTCAAATAACGATTTGGGCAACCAAGCGGGCGTACTTTGATTATTGGGGGTGAGGAAGATGGTTTAGGCTGTTTCCTGCAGTATTTTGACGATTTCCAAGAAAAATGGGGAGCAGCGGTGCTGGGCCGCCGGTTTCAATCAATCGCAGTAACAAATACCAACCCGGGAGGCATAGAAAATGAAAGCAGAGATATTATCGGGCCTGAAAGATGCCATACTGAATTATGAAAGTGCAGAGGCAGTCAAGTACGCTACATTGGCGGTGGAGCAGAATATAGATCCCATAGAGGCTATGGAAGCTATGGTTGAAGCCATAAAGGTAATAGGAGATGGTTTTCAGACGGGAGATCTTTTTCTCCCGGAGCTCGTCGGCGCAGCCGATGTCATGCAAAAGGCCACCCCGATAATAGAGCAGTCAATCAGAAAGCAGGGGATGAAGCGCCAAACCCTTGGGGTGGTGCTAATCGGAACCGTTTTTGGAGACATTCATACTATCGGTAAATCAATGGTCACCACCCTTTTATCAGCAGAAGGGTTCACGGTTCACGATCTGGGGATCAATGTCCCCAGTGACGATTTCCTGAAAGCGATCGATCAATATAAACCGGACATTCTGGCGATGTCCGCACTCCTTACCACAACAGCCCCGGAAACAACGAAAGTTATAGCGGCACTGGAGAAGACCGGGAAGAGAGAGCAGGTCAAGGTAATGGTCGGCGGAGGGGCCATTTCGGAGGACTTTGCCAATTTTGTGGGAGCGGATGGATATGCTCCCACAGCCCCTGGCGCGGTTAACGTTGCGAAAAAATTAATCAGCTAACCAAAGGAAAAGGAGATATCAACATGAACGGTTTTACAAGGAGCTACGGCCATCTTGAAATGATGTCACCACAGCAAATGGAATTTATCGATCGAAGCATCATGCAGGTTCTGCGGGAAACCGGCGTAACCATTGATGACGATGCTGCCTTGGAACTCATGTCAGAAAACGGCTGCAGCGTGGACCTGGAGACCAGACGAGTCAAGATACCCGAAACTTTGGTGGAAGAATGCCTTGCCAAAGCACCCCATTCGTTCGAGATCACGGCAAGGGAGGCCAAGAACAATTGTACGTTTGCCAGCGGTGGGCCAACATTTTTTGCCCCTTCAATCGGGATGAACACTTTCGACCTGGACACCTGGAAACCCAGAAGACCAACCCGCAAAGAATTCTATGAATATATCAAGGTTTTGGATTCACTGCCCAATGTTCATACCATGGTAGCATTTCCGTGGTTCGGTTTTGATAAGGTTCCCCAGTGTATGTGTCTGTTGGAGAGTAATGCTGCCAAAATTAGATGTTCTACCAAGATCCAGATGGAAGGCACAGTTTTGGGCAATGATCGGTGGAATATTGAAATGGCGAAGGCAAC
>JAAZPS010000099.1 GCA_012797095.1 Bacillota bacterium
CGGGCCCATCCCACCCTGCATCGTTCTGGGGGCCAGCTCCACCCTGCATCATCCTGGGGGCCAGATCCACCCCCGTGTCATCCTGGGGACCAGCTCCACCCCCGTGTCATCCTGAGGGCGTAGCCCGAAGGATCTCCGCATAAATCATCATTTTAGCTAGAGAAACATAACAACCGGAAGTAGCGGGGAGATTGACAACCAGGGACGTGAGAAATGGGACAACAAGGTACGTCCCTCTTGTCCCACCGTCCCTCTTGTCCCACTGCCCACCGGCCCTTTATGCCCTGAGATCCTTCGCTTTGCTCAGGATGACAAAAAATGACGCCGGCTATCTTGGGTATGCAGCCCACTCGTGCTCAACTGAGTGTAGCTCCATCCCGGGCCTCCCCTCGGGGGGAAGCCCGAAACTCGATCTGGTCAAAGGGGAAGGAACCGGTGCTGACTGCAACTATGACAGGAGGGTTGTCCTCCTGTCATAGTTTTCGGCTGCCCCGAAGGTTCTATCCTTTGAGCGCTTTATTCCAGTCTGCCAGGAAGCGTTCGATGCCGCTGTCGGTCAGCGGATGGTTGAACATCTGTCGCAGCACCTTGAAGGGGATGGTGGCGATATGGGCGCCGGCCAGGGCGACTGCAGGAACATGGGCAGTGTGGCGGATACTGGCCGCGATCACTTCGGTGTCGAGATCGTGAATCTTGAACAGAGCGACGATCTCCTCGACCAGCTCGACGCCGTTGTGGCCGATATCATCGAGCCGCCCGATAAAGGGGCTGACAAAGGAAGCCCCGGCCCGTGCGGCCAGCAGGGCCTGGTTTGCCGAGAAAACCAGGGTAACATTGGTCTTGATCCCTTCGCCGGAGAGAGCCTTCACTACCTGCATCCCCTCCGGGGTGATCGGGACCTTTATATTGACGTTTTGATCAACCGCCGCCAGTTGGCGGGCCTCCTCGAGCATCCCATCGAAATCCTGAGCGATCACCTCTGCGCTGACAGGGCCGTCAACCAGTTCGCAGATTCGCGGCAGGATCGCCGAGAATTCTTCTTTTTCCCGCGCGGCCAGCGAGGGGTTGGTGGTCACCCCGCAGATCACACCCCAGGCCGCTGCCTGGCGGATCTCCGCCAGGTTTGCCGTGTCCAAAAATAGCTTCATCCTGTTCACTCCTGCTTTTTCATTGTTGAGCCGTTTTCACTGCTGCCTATATCTTTTCTCTCCAGCATAAGATATTTCCTGCTAATTTTTATTATCCGCCGGATGCGCCGGTGGATAAAGGGGGATCCTGTCGAGAGGCCCGCCCGGCCCCCCCGCAGCGGGCAGGGATCGGGGGCTGAATATCGAAGTAAAAAGGAAAGCGGTACTGGGCATAAATAGGGCATAGATAACGCGGCGGGATCGCGGTACGATAATGATACCATCAATCAAGAATGAGGGGCGAGAGCATGTTAAAACAGTGGCAAAAACAGCGTCCTGACAAATTCACCTCCACCGACAATATCTTTGGCCGTATCCACGCCGGTGATCGCATCTTTATCTCCACCGGGTGCGCCGAACCCCAGCATCTGGTCAACCGGCTGGTGGCCTATGTGGAGGCTCATCCGAAAGCATTTTTTGACGCCGAGGTCCTGCAGGTCTGGACCCTGGGGGTGGCTCCCTACACCGACGAACGGTTGAAGCACAATTTCCGGCACAACTCCTTCTTCATCAGCCACCATACCCGCGATGCCGTCAACCGGGGAAAGGCTGACTATACGCCGATCTTTCTCTGCGATCTGCCGGCGCTTTTCCGCCGCCGCCAGGTCCCTGTTGATCTGGCCCTGATCCAGACCTCCCTGCCCGATGCCCGCGGCTATCTCAGCCTCGGGATCAGCGTCGATATCGTCAAGGCCGCCCTGGAAAATGCCAGTTTTGTCGTGGCGCAGGTGAACAGAAATATGCCTTCCGTTCACGGCGACAGCTTTGTCCATATCGACGAGATCGATTACCTGGTGCCTCATGACGAGCCGCTGCTGGAATACTCTCCGGGCCAGGTTGATCCGGAGATCGCCTCCCGGATCGGCACGTACGTCTCCCGGATAATCGACGACGGGGATACCATCCAGGTCGGCTACGGCAGCGTGCCCAATGCCGTTCTTACCTCGCTGTTCGATAAAAAGCATCTGGGGATCCATACCGATCTGCTGGGCGACGGCCTGCTGGAGTTGATGGCCTGTGGCGTTGTCGACAACAGCCGCAAGACGATCAACCGGGGGAAAACGATCGCCTCTTACTGCATGGGCTCGCAGGATAGCTACCGCTTCATCGACGATCATCCCAAGATCGAGCTGAAGGAGATCGATTATACCAACAATCCCCTGCTCATCGCCCAGCATGAACATATGGTGGCGATCAACAGCGCCCTGGAGGTCGATCTGACCGGTCAGGCCACGGCCGAATCGATCGGCACCCTTTTCTACAGCGGTATCGGCGGCCAGGCCGGTTTCATCCGCGGTGCGGCGATGGCTCCGGGAGGCAAGACGATCCTGGCGCTGCAGTCGACCACCCGCGATGAATCGACCTCGCGCATCGTCCCCCTGCTGCAGGAGGGGGCGGGGGTGACCCTGACTCGCGGCGATATTCAATTCGTGGTCACCGAGTACGGCCAGGCCTACCTGCACGGCAAGAATATCCGCGAGCGGGCCATGGCCCTCATCGCCATCGCTCACCCCAAATTCCGCCCCTGGCTGATCGAGGAGGCGAAGCGGCTGACGCTAGTCTATGGCGATCAGGCCTTCTTACCCGGAAAAAAGGGAGAATATCCCGAACATCTGGAGGTCTACCGCACCACCAAATCAGGGCTCAGCCTCTTTTTAAGGCCCGTCAAGATCAGCGATGAGACCTTTTTGAAGGATTTCTTCTATTCGCTCTCCGACAAATCGCTCTACCAGCGTTTCCTCACCATCAGGCGCCATATGCCCCATGAAGAGCTGCAGAAACATTTTGTGGTCATCGACTATACCCGGGAGATGATCATCCTGGCAGTAAAAAAATATCTGGGCCACGAGGTGATCACCGGTGTGGCCCAGTACCGTATCGATGAGACCGCCCTCTCTGCGGAGGCCTCCATCGTGGTGCGCGATGATTTTCAAAGAAGAGGGATCGGCTTCGAGCTGCTTTCCTACCTGGTCTATGTGGCCCAGAAACAGGGACTTCATACCCTCCAGGCCAATGTTATGCCCGGCAACCAGGCTGTACTGCACCTGATCGGGAAGCTCGGGCTGAGAACAGAGAAGAGATGGGAAGACGGGGTTTTCTTCGTCAATATCTTCCTGACCTAGCCTCCTGCTCTCCTTTTTCTCCGGAAACAGCCGGCCCTAGTCCAGTTCCCGGCCCACGGTGAAACCCTCGCGGATCGCCTCGCTCAGCTTACGCGGGCTGGCCGCATCACCGATCCGGTAGAGCTGCTTCACTTTATCCTTCAGCTCCTCGTGGAGGGTGTCGACTGACTTTGCCCCCACGGCAACAACCACCGTATCCGCGGGCACCTTGACCGTCTCCGGCGAGTTGCCCTCGGCGGCACCTTTCTTTTCTATGAGGAGATGCTCTTCGTTCACTTCAAGAATCTTTGCGCCGGTGATCACCTCGACACCGAGGCGCCGCAGGTTCCCCTGGACGATCCAGCGGGTGGTGATCCCGAAATCACGGCCGATCTTGTCGAGCACCTCGACAATGATCACCTCGCGGGTGCCGCGGGTGAGCAGGCGCTGCAGCGCCTCCGGCGTCTCCGCTTCGTATTCCATGAGGAACTTCAGCGTCTCTGCATCGATCGTTCCCATGGCGGCGATGGTCAGCGCCGTCTCGCAGCCGACCGAGCCACCGCCGGCCACAACCACCTTTCTCCCGGGGAGCACTTTGCCGGAAAGGAGATCAAAAGCGGTGATAACCTTGTCGGCAGCGCCCTCGGAGACGGGAAAGGGGGCCGGGGCGGGGCGGGCTCCGGTGGCGATAATGACCGCATCGGCGCCGCAGGCGATCACCTGCTCCGCTGTGGCCTCGCGATTGAAGAGCAGCTCCACGCCGGCTGCGGCGAGCTCGCGCTTGTAGTACCCCAGCAGGGTGATGAATTCGCCCTTTCCGGGGGGGCGGGCGGCATAATGAAGCTGCCCGCCAAGGCGGGAGCTCTTCTCCCAGAGGGTCACCTGGTGGCCCCGCCGGGCCGCGGTCAGGGCAGCCTCCAGCCCTGCCGGCCCGCCGCCGACGACAAGCACCTTCTTCGGGCTGGCCGCTGCGGTGAGCTCGACCTCGCTCTCATCTCCGGCATGGGGATTGACCGTGCAGGTGACCGGCTGCATGCTGAAGACGGCGTCAAGGCAGCCCTGATTGCAGGCGATGCAGCGGCGCAGGGTGCCCTCCCCGCTGAGGCTCTTCCGGGGCAGATCGGGATCGGCGATCAGGGCGCGACCCATGCTGATCAGATCGGCGCAACCGTCTACCAGGATCTGTTCCGCCACGGCGGGATCGTTGATCCGGTTGCCGGCGACGACCGGGACGCCGACCGCCTCCTTGACTCCCCGGGCCAGGTATGCGAACCCGCCGCGGGGGAGATGGCCGGTGATCTGGGGGATGCGCGACTCATGCCAGCCTCCGGTGACATTGAAGCAGTCGGCTCCGGCCGCCTCCAGCAGCGCGGCAAAGCGGGCCGCTTCGCTGTTGGTATTGCCGCCAGGCATGAAATCATGGCCGGACAGCCGCACCAGAACGGTGAAATCGCTGCCGACCTTGGCCCTTGTTCGCCGGATCACCTCCACGCCGAAGCGGCTCCGGTTCTCAAACGAGCCCCCGTAATGGTCCTTTCTCTGGTTGGTCACGGGGGAGAGAAACTGGCAGATGAGATAACCGGCGCTGGCGATCACCTCGACAGCGTCGAAACCGGCTTTTTTGGCGCGCAACGCCGCTGCGGCGAAGCTCTCGATCACTCCTTCGATATCCTCCGCGGTCATCTCTCGGGGCGTATCCCTGAACAGGCGTGAGGGGAGCGGCGAGGGGGCCAGCGGCTCCACCCCGGTAAGGGCGCGGTGAGTATAGCGCCCGGCCTGGTAGAGCTGTGCTGCAATCTGCGCTCCGGCACCCTTGATCGCACCGGTCAGCTGCTCCAGTCCGGGAATAAATTTGTCATCATGCAGGCCGATCATCTGCGGCCCCCCGCCGGCCAGGTCCACGCTGCAGCCGCCGACAATGATCAGTCCGACACCGCCGCGAGCCCTGGTCTCGTAGTAGCGGATCAGCTTCTCGTTGACCAGCCCCCCAGGTGTGTAATTATGATGTAGCGCCGGCATCACAATACGGTTTTTCAAGGTCAGGCTGCCAACCTGAACCGGTTGAAAAAGAATCATCAGATCGCCTCCTTGAAGATTTGGAAAACTTGCTCCCTGAAAAGTGCTATCATATAAGAAGGATAATTCTCCAAAGAACAAAAATAACCTTTTTTAAGGGGCGGCGGCAACAGCCCGGCCCGGCCTTTTCGGGGAAGAAAGGCTCCGAACGGGGAGCTGCCGGCCGAAGTGATGGGGGGGTGCACCGGCATGACAGCGGCAAGGGGCTGCAGAGGATCCGTTCCGGAGATCCTGCTCTGCGATCTTGACGCCTTTTTTGCTTCGGTGGAGCAGCGTGACTGCCCGGAATACCGGGGTAAACCGGTTGTCGTCGGGGGCAGCCTCTCCGGACGCGGAGTTGTCTCGACCTGTTCGTACGAGGCGCGGAAATTCGGCATTCATTCGGCCATGCCGGTGGAGCGGGCCCGGCAGCTCTGCCCCGGGGCGATCTTTTTGCGGGGCGATATGGGCAGGTACCGCAGCGTCTCCCGGCAGATCTTCGCCGTGTACGAACGCTTTACCCCGGAGATCGAGGTTGTCTCCATCGATGAGGCCTATCTGGGGATGGTTGCGGGGGAGGGGCTGGCCGCTGCCGCCGAGATACACCGCGCCGTGCGCGAGGAGCTTTCGCTTTCGGTGACCGTCGGCGTTTCGGTGAACAAGCTGCTCTCCAAGATCGCCTCCGAGCTGGCCAAACCGGACCGGATCGGGACGCTCTGGCCCGAAGAGGTCCCCGGACTGCTCTGGCCGCTCACGCTGGAGGTGCTCCCCGGCCTCGGACCGGTTTCGGTGCAGAAGCTTAACCGCATCGGGATCGGCACTATCGGACAGCTGGCCGCCGCTCCCCTGGAGCTGCTCCGGAAATATTTCGGCAAGAGTGCCCTGCTCCTGCAGCGCAGCGCTCGCGGCATCGACAACCGCCCCCTGGAACCGCTCCGCCAGGCCAAATCTCTTTCCGAGGAGCGCACCTTTTCCAACGATCTGGCTGATGAAGAGGCGATCCGCGCCGTCCTCATCTCCCAGGCCGAGAGCCTCGGCTACCGGCTCCGCACCGGGGGGCTGCGGGCACGCAAGGTGGCGATCAAGCTGCGCTACGGCGATTTCAGCACGATCACCCGCGAGCAGACCCTTGCCGCGCCCACCGACGGCGATCTTCTCCTTTACGAGACCGCGGCGGGCCTTTTTGCCGCCCACAAGGGCCGCCCGCCTTGGCGCCTTATCGGCTTGCGGGTCTCCGACTTTTCCACCGGGGAGCAGCTCACCCTGTTTGACGCTCTCCCCGAAGAAAAGGAGAAAGAGCTGCAGCGCACCCGGGACCGGCTTCGCGAAAAGTACGGGGGCGCCGTGCTCTACCGGGCCCGCCGGCTGCTCAAACCGCCGCGGCGGGGGGAAGAATAACCGTGCGGCTCCATCCGGGAGCACCGGGCCCGGCTTCTTGAAATGATTATTTTATCTGGTGGCGGCAGGATTTTTCGTAATTTCCTTGAATTTCAATAGTATGCAGACTATTGTCAATTTTTATTCTACATTGTGTTATTGGTTAACTTATCCTCGGGAAGTCCCGGGATGACCAGATAGGGAGGTTTCATGATGACGGAAAATCCGCTCAATGCTCTGATGAATCCCCGCTCCATTGCTACTGTTGGTGCGGGAAATAACCCCACCAAGATGGGCACGATCCAGGCCTTAAGCATCATCAAGGACGGTTTCAAGGGAAAATTTTATCCCGTCCATCCGCAGGATAAAACGGTGCTGGGGCACAAGGCCTACCCCTCGGTTCTCGATCTACCCGAGGCTCCGGACCTGGCCGTCTTCATCGTTCCCACGGAGATGGTTCTCGGACTGATGGAGGATTTCGGCAAGATCGGCACCCGCAGAGCGGTGGTGATCACCGCCGGGTTCCGGGAGACCGGCGCCGAGGGGCTCGCCCTGGAGAAAGAGCTCAAAGAGATCACCCGGCGCTACGGGATCCGCTTTCTCGGGCCGAACTGTATCGGTCTGGTCAATACCGCCATTCCCCTCAACCTCACGGTGATGCCGCTAATGGGGCCGCCGGGGCTGCTGGGGATGGCCTCGCAGAGCGGAACCTATATCACCCAGACCCTGGGGCTGCTGCGGCGGCGGGGGATCCGCTTCAGCAAGGCAATCAGCCTGGGCAATGAGGCCGATATCGGGATCAACGAAGCGCTGGCCTACCTCGGCGAGGATAATGAGACCAGGGCCATCGCCCTCTATATCGAGGGGCTGCAGGACCCGGCCCGCTTTCTGGAGATAGCGCGCCGGATCACGCCGCATAAGCCCATCGTGGCCCAGTATGTCGGTGGCACCGCCGCCGGGGCGCGGGCCGGCTCGAGCCACACCGGGGCCATGGCCGGTCCGGATCACCTTTACGACGGTCTGTTCAAGCAGGCCGGGATCATCCGGGTCTACTCGGTGGAAGATCTCTACGGGCTCGGTTGGGCCCTGGCAACGCAGCCTCCCCTGAAAGGGAAAAGGATCGGGGTGATCACCAATTCCGGCGGCCCGGGGACGGCCATGTCCGATACCTGCAATGCCGGCGGGCTGGAGGTCCCCGTCTTTTCAAAGGAACTGCAGCAGCAGATCCGGCCGCTCATTCCGAAACAGGGCGCCTACCGCAATCCCGTGGATCTGACCTTCTTTCTCAGTGCCGAGGCCATCGGCCTGACCATTCCCGAGCTGGTCATGAAGAGCGGTGAGGTCGACGGCATCGTCCTGCACGGGGCCATGGGGACCGGCTTTATGGAGGAGCTCTATATCCATACCGGCGAATTTCTGGGGATATCCTGCGAGCAGTTTGTTGAATTTGCCCGCGAAGATCTCACTCCTGCACTTTCTTTGCCCGGAAAATACGATCTGCCCTTCCTGGTCTCCTCCTTTCTCGATGAAAATGACGATTTCAACCGGGGTTACCGGGAGTACAATGTTCCGGTCTACGACTCGCCGGAGAAGACCGCCCGGGCGATGAATACCCTCTGGGAATACCGCCAGATCCAGCAGCGGGCTCCTGCAGAGAATTCCCCGCTGCCGCCCGCCGATGAAGCGGCGGCGGCGCTGATCGCGGCGGCGGTGGAGCAGGGCGCCTCGATCCTCGATGAGTACAGCTCCAAACGGGTGCTCGCCTGCTACGGGATCCCTGTCAGCGATGAGGGGATGGCCCGTACGGCCGGGGAAGCAGTGGAGCAGGCCCGCCGGATCGGCTATCCGGTGGTGCTGAAGGGATGCTCCAGCGAGATCGCTCACAAAACAGGCCGGGGGCTGATCCACCTGCAGATCAAGGACGACGAGGCCGCAGTCCGTGCTTTTGAAGCGATCCAGGAGGCGGCGGGAGAGGCGCTCCCGGTGCTGGTGGCGCAGATGGTCCGCGGCGATCGTGAGCTCGTCGCCGGAGCGCTGCGTCAGCCCGGCTTCGGCCCCTGCGTCATGTTCGGGCTGGGCGGCATCTTCACCGAAGCGCTGCGCGATACCGTTTTCCGGATGGCTCCGCTGGACAGGGTTGTCGCCCTCGAGATGCTCGAATCGATCAGGACAAAGGAACTTCTCGGCGAATTCCGGGGGATGCCCGCTGCAGACAGGGCGGCGCTCGCCGCAATTCTGCAGAAGACGGGCAACCTGCTGCTGCTCCATCCCCAGATCCAGGAGATCGACCTGAACCCGATCATCCTGGCCGGTTCCCGCCCCGTGGTCGTCGACGCCCTGATCACCGTATGACCCAGGGGCGGTTTTACAGTTACACCTTGGTCTGAACGTACCGCGGGCCGGGCTTGCCCGGCCCGGCGGGCAGACGGCCCGCTGCCGAAGCCACTTTATCCATCGGCCTGGCCCGCGCCTTGCCGGCATCTTTTCCCGGAGAACTTCTGCCCGGAGCGCGCCTCGCCTGCTGCACCTGGTTCGGCTCCAGCACACTGCTGACCGATCCTTCCTACCTGCACTGCCGGAGCCGGGGGTCGCTCACCAGCCGCCCGCTTTATCACCGGTGAACGGCTCCCGTTCGTAAATATTTCCCCATGGTAGGAATCGGGCCCCCTGAAAGCGAATAGCAAAAATGAAAGAGAGCATCCGGAGGGAACTGTTATGTGCGGCCGCTTTGCCCTGGTGGTGGAGAGACGGATCCTGGAGCTGCTTTTCCAGATCGAACTGCTGGAAGAGATCGGTTTCCGCTACAATATTGCCCCTACGGAGCTGCTGCCGGCAGTCCGCCACCGCCCCGGCGGGGAAAATGAGCTGATCCGCCTCCGGTGGGGGCTGGTTCCCTCCTGGGCTAAAGGTAAACCGGGCGGCACCGGGCTGATCAATATCCGCGCCGAAACCGCCGCCTCCAAATTCGGCAGCGCTTTTCGCAGGCGCCGGGTGCTACTCCCGGCAAGCGGCTTCTACGAATGGCGCCGGGAGGGCAAGGTCAAGCAGCCCTACTATATGCAGCGGCAGGACCGACGGCCCTTTGCTTTTGGTGGGCTTTATGAAAACAGCCGCCGGGAACCGGAAAGGCCCGAAAACTGCGCCATCATCACCACTGCAGCGAACTCCCTCATCGAACCGCTGCATCACCGCATGCCGCTGATCGTTCCCGAAGAGCTCTATCCGCTCTGGCTCGATCCCGCCGCCCCGCCGGAGCAGCTGCGGCAGATCCTGCAGCCCTTCCCGGCAGAGGAACTGGAGGCGTACCCCGTCTCCAGGGCGGTTAACAGCCCCGCCTTCGATCACCCCGACTGCATCAGAAAGGAATCATAGCAGACGGTGGCTTCACCCGATCTTAGCGCACTGCAGTATCTACCGGAGGAGATCCTGGAAAAGCGGGAAGCGGTGCGCCGGACGCTGCTCCAGCGCTCCTCCCGGATCACCGACGGCTGCATCAGCATTATTCACCAGTCAGATCTGGCCCTGCTTTTCGAACTTTACGATCAGATCTTTTTTCACCGCTATTTCCGGGACCATTTCAGGGGAAAGATCTCTTTTTCGCTCTCCTCACAGATGACCAAAAGTGCCGGCAAGCTGCTCTACCGGAAAGATCTGCCGGCGCTCTCCCCGGGTGAAGAGCGCTACGAACTGCGGATCAGTGCTTTGCTGCTCTTCAGTTACGGTAGCCTTGAGCGGGACAAGGTGGTCAACGGGATCACTACCCGGGATAGCCTGGAAGCGCTCCAGCTGGTCTTCGAGCACGAGCTGATCCACCTCATCGAGCTGCGCCGGTTCAAAAAAAGCAGCTGCAGTCAGGCGCGCTTTCAGACCCTTGCCTTCAATATTTTCGGCCATACGGGCAGCACTCACCAACTTCCCGCAATCGCTGAGATCGGCCGGGAGAGATACGGGCTGGCGGTGGGAGATTGGGTCAGTTTCCAATTCGAAGGTGAGCGCTTGAGCGGTGTTATCAACCGGATCACCAAGCGAGCCACGGTCATGGTGCCCCATAAGAGCGGAGATTTCCAGGATCAGGAGGGAAAACGCTACCGCAAATACTATATCGCCCTGAGTCTGCTGGAAAAAAGTTCCCGGAGACGATAACAGAAGAAGCGAGTTCGAAATGACCGGCATCATTTCTTGTCATCCTGAGCAAAGCGAAGGATCTCAGGGTCAAGAGGTCTGGTGGGACAGTATGGACGGGACAAGAGGGACG
>JAAZPS010000100.1 GCA_012797095.1 Bacillota bacterium
CAATGAAAAACATTTTCGCGTCCAGATGGGGAATCATTGTCGTCGGTATAGTCATCGGTATTCTCGCTTCACTGTTGCAGCTGTGGGGTAACCCCGCAAATATGGGTATCTGTGTAGCCTGTTTTGTCCGTGATATTACCGGTGCGCTCGGTTTGCACAGGGTTCCGGTGGTCCAGTATCTGCGCCCGGAGATTATCGGTTTTGTGCTGGGATCTTTTGCTGCAGCGTACGCTTTCAAGGAGTTCAGGCCCCGGTTGGGCTCTGCCCCTGTGGTCAGATTTGTCCTCGGCGCTTTTGCCATGATCGGAGCCCTCATCTTCCTCGGCTGTCCCTGGCGGGCGCTGCTGCGCCTTGCCGGCGGTGACTGGAACTCCATTCCAGGTCTGCTCGGACTCGGTGCGGGAATCTGGGCCGGAACCGGTTTCCTGAGGAGGGGCTACAATCTTGGGGCCACCCGCAAGACATACAAGGCTGCGGGTTGGATCTTCCCCATCATCATGGCCGGTTTACTTCTCCTGATGCTGCTTTATCCACAGATCCCGGGCGAGCCCCTGAGCGGTATTCTATTTTACAGTGTGGAAGGTCCGGGCTCCCTGCATGCTCCCCTGATCATCTCCCTCGTCGTCGGCCTGGCCATCGGTTTTCTGGCCCAGAAAAGTCGGTTCTGCACCATGGGTGCCATTCGCGACCTCATTTTGTTCAAACAGGGCCACCTGTTTACGGGAATCGTCAGCCTGGCTGCCGCCGCTTTTGTCACGAATCTGGTGCTCCACCAGTTCAACCCTGGCTTTGCCGGACAGCCTGTCGCTCATACCATGCATTTCTGGAATTTCGCCGGGATGGCCCTTGCCGGAATTGCGTTTACCCTGGCCGGCGGCTGCCCCGGGCGGCAGCTTTTCCTTTCCGGCGAGGGTGATGGCGATGCCGCCATCTTTGTGGTCGGGATGGTCGCCGGCGCGGCCTTCGCCCACAACTTCGGACTGGCCAGCTCCGCTGCGGGAGCCACCCCGGCGGGGATGATCTCTGTTGCTGTCGGGTTGGCCGCCTGCCTGCTGATCGGATTGACCATGCGAGAAAACATAGGGGGAATATAGGAATGAAAAATATCGTTGATGCCAGGGGTTTTTCGTGCCCCCAGCCGGTGATCATGACTCTGGATAAGATCAAAAAGTCCAAAGAAGACGAGATCGTGATCATGGTGGATACAGATACAGCCAGGGAGAATGTCAGCCGTGCCTCGAAAGCCCAGGGCTGGGCGGTTGCGAGCATTCAACCGGAGGATGACGGTTACCGGATCACCATCAGAAAGGAAAACTGAGATGCTGAAATTTTTCCGAAAGAAGAAAGATAAACCCGGTTCGGCTGACCATGAACGGGGCATCCTGGTATTTGAAAATACCACCACCGTGATCCAGGCGGAGAAGGTATTGCGGTCGGGGGGCTGGGAGATCCGGGTGAAAGGCCCCCCCCCGGGTCTGCGAAGCGGCTGCGATCTGGTGATCGAGTTTCCCCTCATCGAGGAGCTGTCGATCATCAGAAAGCTTTCCGAAGTCGCTATCGAACCGATCCAGGTTGTCCCGGTCAACAGTGTTCTGCTGGAACCGGTCGATCTCCTTCAGGTGAAAGAGTATGGAAAATATATCATGGTCAGGGCGGCGAATATGAAGATCACGGTCGATCGTGAGACACACTTGATCGTCAATCTATCCGGAGGGGGCTGCCCCGATGTTCCGTACCTGGCCGAGCAGATGGTGAACCGCTCCCTGAGTGAGACCCCCCAGCCCCGGGAGGTGGGCTACACCCTCTGCGCCTATGCCCTGCAGATCGCTTTTGAACGGGTGGTGGAACTATGCTCGGCCTAGTCGGCACCATCCCGGAAAAGGATTTTCCACTTGTTCACGGTCCGGTCACCCTTGAAGGGGAGAATATCTATCTGGGCGGCAGCCGTATCGCGATCAACCGGGGGACCCCGGCCCTGATCGCTGCGGCTGCCGAAACCTTGAGCTATCTGGGGTGCCCCGGCCCGTACTGCTATCTGGTTGGCGATATCGGCAGCGGGGAAGGGTGCCGACAACTGTACAGATATCTGACCCGCAGCATCGGGGAGCACTCTTTCAAAACACTGGCCCTGCATTATTTCCAGCCCGATGTCACCCTGTTCAAGGAGATGCTTGCGGCGATCATGGCGCTGCCGGTTCATCCAACCCTGATCGCCGATGCCGGATTCATGTACGTGGCCAAAATGGGCGGCGATGCGGCGCAGTTCGATCTGTTTACCCCCGATGCCGGTGAGCTGGCCTACCTGGCCGATGAAAAGGCCCCCCACCCCTTCTATACCCGGGGGTTTATTCTGCACGATGAGAATCTGGTGCCGGATCTTATCGCGAGAGCGTACCGCCACAACAATGCCGCCACTTACCTGCTGGTCAAGGGAGCCAGCGACTATATTGCCAGCAGGGAGGGCATCCTGGAAAAGGTTGACCAACCCAGCGAGGCGGTGCTCGAAGCGATCGGCGGCACCGGGGATACCCTGACCGGAATAGTCTCCGCCCTCATCGCCCGGGGAATGGCCGTGGACGCTGCCGCCATCCAGGCGGCCAGGGTTAACCGGTTGGCCGGCCTTTACGCCAGACCGACCCCGGCAACCCAGATCGATGATCTGATCAAAAAGATCCCCCGTGCACTTGAGGAAACCTTTCGGGATAGCGAAGGGAGCTGAATCGATGATGGATCAGTTTCAATTAACCAGGAATACCCGGGCCGCTGGCTGAGCTTCCAAAATAGGTCCGGGGGACCTGATGGAAGTATTGCAGGATCTGAACCTGAAAAAAGATCCAGATCTTCTTGTAGGGGCCGAACTATCCGATGATGCCGGGATATACCGGCTGACCGACGAGATCGCTTTGGTCCAGACCCTGGACTTTTTCACTCCCATCGTCAATGATCCTTTTGATTTCGGCCGGATTGCCGCGGCAAATGCTTTAAGCGACGTTTATGCCATGGGCGGCAGACCGCTCACAGCAATGAATATTGTCTGTTTTCCGATCAGAGATCTGGATAAAACGATCATCCGTTCCATTTTACGAGGCGGTCTGGAAGTGATCCACGAGGCCAATGCAACCATGGTCGGGGGCCACAGTGTTGAAGATCCGGAACTCAAGTATGGACTGTCGGTAACGGGAGTGGTCCACCCGGAAGCTTTTTTGACCAATGCCGGAGCAAAGCCGGGAGATCTGCTGGTTCTGACCAAACCGCTGGGAACGGGAATCCTGGCCACTGCCCTCAAAGCAGGTCAGCTGAACGAAAAATCCACCAGGGAGCTCACCAGGCTGATGACTACCCTTAACCGGAGCGCTGCTGAAGCAGCGGTCGAGATTGGAGCAAACGCCTGTACTGATATTACCGGTTTCGGGCTGTTGGGTCATTGTCTGGAGCTGGCCCGGGCCAGCAGGGTTGGCCTGAAGATCGACACCGG
>JAAZPS010000101.1 GCA_012797095.1 Bacillota bacterium
CATTTTGACAGCTTCATCGCCCGGATGGAAGAGCTGGGCGAGGCCGCCGATATCCGCAAAGGCAGTGAGGATGTCACCCTCACCTACCTCGATCTGGAGACAAGGATCGAGAATCTTCAGGCCGAAGAGGAGCGGCTGCGCGAGATCCTGACCGAGGCCGGCTCCGTGGATGATATCCTGAAAGTCGAGCAGGAGCTCTTCCGGGTCCGGGGCGAGATCGAAACGATGACAACGGAATTTACTTACCTGCAGGATCGAGTCGCCCTCTCGACGATAAAACTGCGTCTCAGGGAAAAACCGATGGTCGGGCAGACGATCTCGCAGAAACCCTTTGCCAATATGGGCGAGCGGCTGAAAGAGGCGTTTTTCCGGAGCATCAATTTTATCTCTTCGGCTGCAGCTTTTGTTCTGGTTGCCCTGACAGCACTGTTGCCGGTTCTCATCATTGCCATCCTGATCATCCTGGCGGTTATCGGTGTGATCAGGGCATTGCGGCGGAGGAAGGGCGCCCCCTCCGGCGGACAGCCCCCCGATTTCTAAGCGGCTGCTTTACGGGGGCTTGAACAGACTCTTCGCCGCCTGTACCCGGGCTCTGAGCCCGGGTACAGGCGGCGAAGCAGCGGCAGCGGTTTCGCTCCTGCTGCGATGTGATAGACTGTGGGCAAAAGATCAATTGCCGAACAGGTGAGGCTTTGTCCGGAAAAAAAAGGTTACCGCCCTCTTTTTATCTGCTGCCGCTGCTTTCAGGTCTGACCCTGATCCTGGCCTTCCCTCCCTTTGAACAGGGCTGGTTGGCCTGGTTTGCCCTGATGCCGCTGCTCCGGTTTTGCCTGCAAGCCGGGCCCCGCCAGGCGCTCTGCGGCGGTTTCATCTTCGGACTGCCCCTGCAACTTTACCTGAACCTTTACCTCGGCACCATCCTGTTCGCCCATCTTACACCGGCCCTCGCTGCAACAGCGCTGATTTTTTTAATCGCACTGTTGAGCCTGTTTTACGCTCTTTTCGCCCTGGCGATCAGCTGTATCCGGGGGCTGAAGAAACCGCTTCTTCTGGCTGCGGCGATCCCCTCGCTGTGGGTGCTGTTGGAATATCTTCGCTCCCTGGGCTTTATCGGATACACTGTCGGCTACCTCGGCTATACCCAGTGGCGCTGCCCGGTCTCTTTGAATCTGCTCGCCGCTTTCGGTTACTGGGGGCTCTCCTTTGTCATGGTCTTTTTCCAGAGTGCCCTTATGCTGGGCCTGGACCGGAGATTGAGCGGGAAAAAGCTGACCGCGGCGGCGGTGATATTGGCGGCACTGCTTTGCGGAGGAACTTATTTGCCCGAACTGGCCGCGGTGGAGCGGGAAGCGGTGCCCCTGCAGATCGCTCTGATCCAGGGCTGCAGCGGCCCCGAGGAGATTCTCGACTCGGACAGGGAGCTGATCCTGCGGCGCTATCTTGAACTGACCCGCGCAGCGCTGGAAAAGGAACCCGGGGTGGAGCTGGTTCTGTGGCCGGAAACGGTGGTTACCCTGGTGATGAAAAA
>JAAZPS010000102.1 GCA_012797095.1 Bacillota bacterium
CAGGAGGGACGGCGGGACAGGAGGGACGTACCTTGTTGTCCCATTAGTGCCTTTTCGGGGCTTTCCAGCGGCCTAGCCATCCTGGAAACTGTCAGAGGATCCCTCTTTCCGGTTGGAATTTTTCACGATTCCTCCGAATACGAGATCCTTCGGGCTGCGCTCTCGTGATGACTGGAGGGCGTTGCTAGATCCGGAGCAGGAGTAAAACGGTTTCCAGAATCGAGCCTAACAGCAGCGGGGGATCTGCCATATTTTTTCGAGTGCGGCTGATGACGGGGGAAGGTCCGAAGGGGCGGCCCGGTGTTAATTACTGGTGACTTGCTTCAGTGATTGAGGAGAAGCTGACCTCAAGGGGAGAGATCTTCTCGGAGACGGTCCGCAGCTGGAGTAGATCGCCCAGACTCAGATCCGTGGCCAGGCTGTGGTAACCCAGCCAGAGCAGCTTCAGTCCCAGGCGGGTTGAGCTGATCTGACTGGCGGCGAGAAGGTAGTCGATCAGGAGCCTCTCCTTTTCCGCATTCCGGGCCTGGGAATCGCTGATCAGCGCAAGAAGCTCCCGGCCGCCGCCAGAGGGATCCCCCCGGGCGGCAGCAGCCGGGGTACCGTGGGGCCGTTCGTCATCCAGAAGCGCGGTCATCCGGAGAAAACCGTTTAGATCCAACTCGATATAGAATTGGGGCTTCAGTCCGGAAAGACCGGTCACGGCGCGGTAAAGGCTGTTGCGGTCGGGATCCCTTGCAAGCAGCTCGCCAAGGGGGTAGCACTTCCCCCTGGATACAACCTCGATCAGGGGATCTATCGCCGTCAGAAGGGCACATTCTTCCGGGATCAGGGTCACGACCATCAGAACGGTTGCGGCCTGGTTCTGCGGCCAGCGGCCGATCAAGAGAAAATGAACGGCATCTTCCGCCTGTGCAAGGTTTTTCTCCATGGGATCCTCTTTCTGTGTAACGGGGATCTCCGGAGCTGCTTCTGCCGGCGGGAGATCTACGGTTGCCTCCCGGTTCTCTGAACCAATCGCATCCGCGGGATCGCTCTCTCCATCGGGTTTCTTGGCAGCGGGTTGTGTGGGAAGAAACTTTAAACCGGCATCCTTTCTGCGAAGGTGGTCACGGGGGCTTTCCCCAGTGGGAGGGGCAAGCCGTGCCTCAGGCTGTGCAGACAAGGAAGAATTTTGCCGGATAGTACCGGCGACCGCCCAGAAAAGGAGCACCAGGACAAAGAAGCTGGCAAAATTGGCGCAGCGCAGCATCGGTGAAGGCCTCATTTCGCATATTTTGTTGCCGTTAGTATCCCTCTGGAGCGTCCGGGTATACCAAAACCAGGGAGGGTGCGGCCATATATTTGCTATAATACAACAGAGATCGAGATCATTTCTGGGGAGGGTGCTGTTCATGAGATCAGCCAAAGCGGTGGTCAGTATCGTGCGCACGCCGCTGCATCCCGGCAGGGAGAGTATTGCTGTGGCGGTGCGCCGGGCAATTGCCCTGGCCGGGGGGCTGCCGGAGACGGTGCGCCCGGGGGCGACGGTGCTGTTGAAGCCGAATCTGGTGGAGATCCCCTACACCAGGGAGAGCGGTGCGGTGACCCATCCCGAGATCTGCCGGGCGGTGGCGGAGATGGTGCGGGAACGGGGCGCTGCCCCGGTCATTGCCGATGGGGCCGGAATGGGCTCCGATACCGAGGCGGTGATCACCTTTATGGGCTACGACCGGCTGCGCCGCGACGGCTATCCGGTTCTGGATCTGAAGAAAGAAAAGGCGGTCCGGGTGAATAATCCGGGGGCGACGGTGCTTCCCTGGATGAAGGTCTTCAAGCCCGCTCTCGAGGCCGATCTGCTGATCAACCTGCCGGTGATGAAGACGCACGATCAGACCGAGATAACCCTGAGCCTGAAGAATCTGAAGGGGCTGCTGGCCGACAGCTCGAAGAAAGCGGTACACCGGCGGGCTCTTTTTCGCGGCATCACC
>JAAZPS010000103.1 GCA_012797095.1 Bacillota bacterium
TCAATAATTGATCCCGGTAAACAGATCAAGCCAAACCGTATTATTGCCCGTTATTTCCCGCCAATTCAATTATTCAAGCCTGACCCCATTAGTCACCTTGGTCAATAATTGATCCCGGGGTAAACAGATCAAGCTAAACCGTATTATTGCCCGTTATTTCCCGCCAATTCAATTATTCAAGCCTGACCCCGGTGGTTTGGTGGATGGTGCGCAGGCCTTGCAGGTCGATTCCTTCGAATAGGCCGCAGGTGGTGCCGAGGATGAATCCTTGATCTTGCGAAAGGGCGGCGATCTCGGCAGCCAGTTTTTCGAGATGGGAGGGTTCCCCGGCCCGCTGCAGATCTTCCACCTCGAGGGTCCCCCAGAGGCACAGCCCGGGATAGCTTTTTTTCAGTTCCAGGGGATCCATTCCCGCCTGCTTCTCGAAGCACTGCAGCCCCTGAAAGCCACAATCGATCAGATCGGGGATGATCTGGGAGTAGTTGCCGTCGGTATGGAAGAAGAAAGGGACCTTCCCCAAGGCCGCCTGCAGCTGCCGGGCCAGGGAGGGGAAGAAGAGTTCCCGCAGCGTTTGAGGATTGACCATGAGGCCGCGGGTGTAGGCTATATCATCGGCGATGATGATCCCGTCGACGCCCCGGTCGATCAGGCGGGTGATCAGCTGCTGGTTGAGCTGCTCCACTTTTTCGATGAGGGCCCGGCAGGAGGGTTCGGAGCTGCGGGAGAGCATCATCAAGAATTCGGTGTAACCGCAGGTGCGCGTCCCCCAGCCAAAGGCGCCGTCGAGAAGGGCGAAGGTAAAAAGAGAGCTCCGGGAGGCCCACCGCTCCAGATCGGGCAGGGGGTTCTCCAACACGGCGGGTATATCCGGTCCCTCCGGATATAGCGGGGCCAGGGTGACAAGATCCAGCCCCAGCTTTTCGATAAAGGCAGCTTTCCTTTCGAAATCGTCCCGGCCGTTCAGATCCCGGCCGATCAGAGCATCATCGATCACCAGCTCTCCTCTGGGGAGCCGGTCCAGAGGCCGGCGGTTGATCGCCGCCCTGACCCGCTCTCTGGAGCTCAACATCTACCTCACCTCGATCGCAATCTAATCCGGAGCTGCTGCAGCCGGTCAAGATCTTTCCAGATCAGTTTAATACAGTTCAATTTATGTGTCAATTGGTTCAGGCTGCGAGACCCTGCCGGCCGGTCGGAATCCCCGGGGCTGCCCTGTCAAGGCGAAGGCTCCCCGCAGCGGGGGAGCCTTCGCCTTGACAGCAGATTATCTCTCCTGCAGCGTGATGGGGGCGGCGGATGATCAGCCGGCCCTGTCCCCGGTATATTCACCGGCCGCTGCGAGCCGGGCGATCTCCTGATCCTCCAGCACCTTGTAGGCGATCTTGCCGACCCTTGTTCTGGGCAGCTCGTCGTAAAATTCGATCTCGCGGGGGCAGCTCCATTTGATCAGATCCTTGCGGCAGTGAGCGATCAGCTCTTTTTCCATCTCCGAACCGCTCTCGGCACCCTCCTTGAGGACGATAAAGGCCTTGACCCGTTCGACCTGGATCTTGTCGGGTACGCCGATGACGCAGGCCTCCGCAACGGCGGGGTGCTTGTAGAGCTGCGCCTCGACCTGGGTGGGGTAGACATTCATCCCCGACGACTTGATCATCCGCTTCTCGCGCAGTTTGAAGTAGAAGAAACCGTCTTGATCCATGGTCCCGATATCCCCCGTATGCAGCCAGTTCTTCCCATCAGGATGGCGCTTCAGCACCGCGGCGGTCTCCTCGGGCTGATCCAGATAGCCCAGCATCACCGCCGGTCCGTGGACGCAGATCTCGCCCTCTTCCCCGATCTCCGCCTCGGTGGTGCTCCCCCGCTTGACGATCTTGGCCAGCATATTGGGAAAGGGGATCCCGATACTCCCCTCGCGGTACTCGCCGAGGGGCAGCGCCATGATCGCTGTCACCGCCTCGGTCAACCCGTATCCCTCGAGCAGCTTGGTCCGCCCGCCCTGACGCCGGACGATCTCTTCGAAGCGCTCCTTGACCGTGCGCGGCAGGGTATCGGCACCGCTGAAGCAGGCGTAGAGGCAGCTGAGATCGGCGCGGTTGAATTTCTCATTCCGGTTTAGCGCCTCGAAGAGGGTGGGCACGCCGATGATATAGTTGGGCTTCTTCCTGATCAGATCGGCAGCCATATCGGCCTCGAAGAGCGGGACCAGGATACTTTTGCCCCCGTTCATCAGGGCGGCATTGACACATACACCGAGGCCAAAACCGTGGAAGATCGGCAGCATCGCCAAAATGTCGGCGATATCCTCATCCATGCCGACCCATTCGGCACACATCATCCCCTGGCTGACAAAGTTGTAATTGGAGAGCATGATCCCCTTGGGGGTCCCGGTGGTCCCGCCGCTGTAGAGGATCGCCGCCATCTCGTCGGGGCCGGCCCGGCCCCGGGGCGCCCGGGGATAACGGCCGCGCATAACCGCCTCTTTCCACAGCCTCACCCTTTCAGCTTGCCGGACCCTGGGAGCATGTCTCCCCTTGGCCATCCAGTAAAGCACGCTTTTAACAGGCGGCAGGTAATCCTGGATCCTGGCGATGAGCAGCATCTCCAGGGCGGTCCTGTCGGCGGCCTTCTTGAAGGTATCGTAGAAAATATCCATCGTCAGCGCAAAGCGGCTCCGGCTCACCCGGAGATAGAACTCGATCTCGCTCTCCGTGGAGAGCGGGTGGATCATGCTGGCCACGGCGCCCAGCTTGTTCAGGGCATAGAAGCAGATGATGCCCGGCGGAGAGGTGGGCATGGAGATGGTCATCCGGTCGCCCTCCTGCAAGCCCATCGCTGTCAGCGCATCGGCACAGCGGTCGATCTGCTCCAGAAACTGACGGTAGGTCGCCGTGTAATCCATGAAATCGTAAGCGATCCGGTCGGGGTATCGCTCCGCCGCCCGGATCAGGGTCTCGTACATGGTGCACCGGGGAAAATCGACTTCGTGGGGCACCTCGCCATAATATTTTAGCCACGGTTTCTGTGCTGAGATCATCCCTTTCCACCTCATCTTTGCCGGGAAGGCCAGTATTTTAACAATTTGGGAATTTTCTTGATCCCGGCAAAAGCATATCAATATTCTGTCATGAGTGTCAACTGAAAATATTGTCGA